>JAIRZW010000194.1 GCA_031267015.1 Heliobacteriaceae bacterium
CTCTGCCGCGCCCTCTCTGATAGCAGGAATATAGTTTACGTCAAAGCTTCCTATGTAGTTGTTTAAAACTCCGTCTAAGTCAATTAAAATAGTTTTCAAAAGAATTATCCTTAATTATGTACTTATTAATAATAACACATTATTTTGCTTTTGTAAACAATTTGTCAACAATTTGTCCGAATTGTTAAAATAACTTATTATATTAATATGAGATTAGGGAAAATCGTAATAGTTGATGATGAGAAAATCGTTACTTCCGCTTTTAAAACGCTTTTTAAGGTGGAAGGGTATGAGGATGTGCATTTGTACAACAGCCCGGCAGAGGCTTTGGAGTTTCTGCGGCATGAAACGCCAGATTTGATTATTTCAGACTTTTTAATGCCGGAGATGAACGGGCTGGAGTTCCTGCGTGAGGCAAAAAAACTTCACAACGACGTGAGCATGATTCTTTTGACGGGTTATGCGGACAAAGAGAATGCTATTAAGGCTATTAATGATATCGGGCTTTACAAATACATTGAAAAACCGTGGGATAACGACGATTTGCTTATGAATATCCGCAACGGAATCGAGCGCAGCCACCTTGTGAGTAACCTTGAAAAGCTTGTGCGAGAGCGTACGGCTGAATTGAGCGGGATTTTTAACTACTGCGCTGACGGGATTATTATAATTGACAATAAAAGCCGAATTGAGCGGGTTAACCCTGCGTGCGAAAATATGACCGGGCTTTCTGCCGGCGCACTGGTGAACAAAAGTTTTTATGATATTACAAGATGCAGCGCGGAATTTTTGCCTGACGCGGACATGCCGGAATTTTTGCTGCGCGACTGCTGTGTAATAAATGAATTGAGTAAGAAAGATACGCCGGTGGAGGTTCATTTTGCGGCGATTTCAGACGAGAAATATGTGGGCGTGATTCGGGATGTGAGCGTGCAAAAAGAAACCGAAAAATTGCGTGATGATTTTATTGCAACCCTTACACATGACCTGCGGACTCCGTTGCTGGCTGCGATTCAGACTTTACGCTTCTTTCTGGAAGGTTCAATCGGAAGCCTTGAAGAAAAGCAAAAAGTTCTGTTATCTACCATGCTTCACAGCAATGAGGATTTGCTCGGACTGGTGAATGCGCTTTTGGAGGTTTACAGGTTTGAGAGCGGGCAGCTTAAGCTGTGTAAGACGAACTTCCCGCTTAAAGACCTTGTGGTGCAGTGTTATGAGGAATTAAAACCGCTCACGCAAAAGAAAAATCAGGATTTTGAATTTGTTTTTGAAATAGAGGACAATGTATACATTCAGGCGGACAGAGCGGAATTGAAGCGCGTAATTACGAACCTGTGCGGCAATGCGGTTAATTATACGAATCCCGGCGGCAAGATTACAGTGCTTACGAAAATCCGGAATAATGACCTGATTTTTTCCGTAACCGACAATGGCAACGGGATTCCGAAAGAGGACATGGGGAATTTATTCACGCGGTTTTCGCAGGGTACAACTAAAAAACGCTCGACCGGAACCGGTTTAGGGCTGTATTTATCGCGGCAGATTATAGAAGCCCATGGCGGCAAAATTTGGGCGGAAAGCAAAATTGACAAAGGCAGTGAATTTTCGTTCCTGCTTACGGACGTGGCGGTTTCACCCTCGCCCCTTGCGGGAGCGGAGGTCAATTCGGCGGGAAGAATTTGTTAATGAGTCTTAGGCGAATTTACAAATTCAGGTGAGGGGTAAAATTACGAAAGGTATGAAATGGTGAATAAAATAAAAGTAATGATAGTAGAAGACCATGACATGGCGCGAATGGGGTTGTCAGTGATTTTGGGCAACAATCCGAACGTAGAAATCGCTGCAATGTGCGCAGACGGTCATGACGGTGTTGAAAAGGCGCTTAAACTCTCGCCGGATGTGGTTATCATGGACATCGGGCTGCCTACGATTGACGGGATTGAAGCGACCAAAAAGATTAAGGCGTCGCGGCCGGATATTAAGGTTCTGATGTACACGTCGCGCGAAGGCGATGATGATGTGCTGGATTCGTTTCAGGCAGGCGCAGACGGGTATATTACCAAGGGAGCAACAGCAGAGCAGACTATTTCGGCTGTTACAGCCGTGAGCGAAGGCGCTGGCTGGCTTGACCCTGCGATTGCGCGGATTGTGTTAAGCAACATCCGCAGAAGCAGCGACCTTGGTCAAAAACGCGGCGAGATTAATTACAAACTCGGCAAAAACCTTTACGGCCTGACCGAGCGTGAAATGGAAGTGCTTTCGCTGATTGTGGAAGGGCTTACAAACCCGCAGATTTCAGAGCGGCTTGTTATTACGATTTCTACGACCAAAACCCATGTTCACAGTATTCTTCAAAAGCTTTATGTGGGCACGCGTTCAAAAGCGATTTCGCTTGCCATGAATGAGGGTCTGGTGTGATTCCGGCGCTGCTTGGCATAATAGCAGCTTTTATGGGCTGGATGACTTGGAAAGACGATATTCCCAAGCCTAAACCTGTTGATTTGGCCAAGCAGGAAGCCAAATATGAAAAAAAAGTTGCAAAGGCTGAGGAAAAACAAAAGTATGAGCGGCGTGTGCTTGAAAGAACGCCGTCAGGTTACATGACAATCGCCGAATACATTGAAATATCAGAG
>JAIRZW010000042.1 GCA_031267015.1 Heliobacteriaceae bacterium
GAAATCGCCGCGCCCCAGGCGCTGGAAGAGTTTAATGTGAAACTTGCATTGTCACCGATGGTTAAAGAAGAAGTAATATTATCACCGACAACATTATTAGAAATCGCCCCGCCGGGGGCGTAGGAAGAGTTTGATGTAAAACTTGCGTTGTCACCGATGGTTACGGAAGAAGTAGAATTACCGGCAACATTATTATAAATCGCCCCGCCATAGCTGTAATTAAAATTTGATGTAAAACTTACATTGTCACCGATGGTTAAGGTACCACTGACGTTATAAATCGTCCCGCCGCTGGCATTGATAGAATTTGATGTAAAACTTACGTTGTCACCAATGATTACGGAACCGGTGTTGTTATAAATCGCCGCGCCGCTGTAATTGCTTTTAAACGAATTCAAATTAATATTCTCAAGAGTCAGAGTCTGTCCGTTTGATATGTTGAAACCACCGTAATTGTTATTGCCGTTAAGAGTGTAACCGTTTCCGTTTATCGTCAGCACAGCGCCCCCCTGCGCATTAATGTTTGCTGTTGAGGTCAGGTCGTCACCGCTAATAATATTTATTATCATCGGCGAATCAGTACCCGCGACAGCATTGTTCAGGTCACTAAAATTATCTACATCAACCGCAACAGCCGTATTAGCGCACAAAAAAGCAGCCATTAAGACTGTGAGTATTTTCTTGTACATACGCCTAAAACCCTTGTAAATAAAGCTTCTTACAGTGGGGGGGGGGGGGCTTTCGGGGCTTCAATAACACCATTCGCCGCAAATGCCTTGACAATCATAGTTAAAGTCCTCATGCTCAATAATACCGACAAAGTTATCATAATACTGTCATAAAAATTTGTCAAGTTAATCTTGACAACAGTGTAAAAAAATTATATGCTAACAGTATGAACAATAAACGCTGGTATGACACAGACCCGGCCGTTAGCGCCGCAATCGCAAAGCTTGAGCAAGCTGAAAACTATATTCAGACAAGATGCGCTGATTTTATTATTGATAAATTGAAGGATTTCGATTTCAATATAGAAATGTCGCTGGATGACCAATACGACTACATCACGCGCCGCTGGTATGACAAAAATATTAAAGTCTCGCATGCAATGGAATACTTAAAAAACTCGCCCGACGAAATCAAGCGCCAGCTTGCACTTGAAATTATTGAGATTTGCAGATTACAAAGTTGACACGACCGACGCAAATATGATTTAATTGTTCTTATGAAAGATGATATTAATCGTAAAGTTATAGACATATTTTCGCGGCATAAAAAAGAGCTTCCGCCTGAAAGCACAGAACAGGTGAAGTTTTATGCCGGGTTTAATTATGTGCGGCTTGATAAAGACAATAACGGCAAGAAGTTTAATCCCGCGCACCTGAAAAAATACGCTGAAGGCTGTCATTATATTGTGCGTGTAATGCGCGAAATCAAAGACGAGGTTGGGGGCGAAACCGTGCTTTACAACTACGATGTACCGAATAAGGATCTGTTTAAGTTTATCAAATCCTTTGAAGACGCGGTTCTCGACGGTACGATAATCGAAATTGACAAATACTTTCCCGAAGGGCTGGCATGACATTCTTTGAAAAGTACCACCAAGCCCTGTTCAACTGTACAAAGCCTTATCAGTATGTGGGCGGGGAATTTCTGTCCTGCAATAAGAATTTTGACGATGCAAAAGTCCGTTTTGCGCTGGCGTTTCCTGACAAATACGAAATCGGCATAAGCAATTTAGGCTTGCGGGTTTTGTATGACAGGATAAATTCACAAACAGACTTCATGGCAGACAGGGTTTATGCGCCCGAGAAAGATTTTAAGCCGGAACCGCTGTACGCTTTAGAAAGCAAACGCCCGATAAAAGACTTTGATGCGGTCGGGTTTTCGCTGCAATATGAACTTGCTTATCCGACCGTGCTAAAAATGCTTGAGATGGCGGGGATTCCGCACAGAAACGACGAGCGCGGGGAAGACGACCCGATTGTTTTGGCGGGCGGGCCATGCGTGTTCAATCCATTGCCCATGGCGGATTTTGTGGATGTTTTCCTGATTGGCGACGGCGAAGATTCAATCGTTGAGGTTTGCGAAATCCTTGAAAAAACAAAAGGGCTTCCGCGTGCGCAGCGGATTAAGGCGCTGACCCAAAGCCCTAAATACAATATCGATTCCGTTAAAGCCCAAAAGGTAGAGCTTATCCGGGATTTTAAGTATAGCCGTACAGAAAATAAAAAAATACTAAAATCAATTATTCCCGAAAGAATGTTGACACATAAGGGATTAAACATGAATGTGCTATTATCCCGCGCAAGTATTAGTAAAATGATAAGTTCAGCCTACGATTTAACGGATGAAGATGTCAAATCCGGCCGGATACAATTAAGTGAAGCCAGGCACTACCGCAATTTGCGTCTTAATTTAATCGCAAATGCAGTTGATATTTTTGAAAACTCGCAATTTGTCCTAAAACATGATGATTTCAAAAAAAATATCAAAAACAGGAAAATATTGCGCTTTGTAAATGCCGTAATATCTGAAAATACTGTCTTTAATGTGATGTTTACTGCAAAACAAGACGGCAGCAACATAAAGATTGAAACAAGCTTATATGACCTTAAATCAAAAAAGATTCCGGCAGTACCTCGTAGAAGTCAAAAGCCTCACACGCCATTACCGGAATCTTATACTATCAGTATAACCGATTTGGCGGAATTTGTCAATAGTAATTTGAGCAAGTATAACTTGCCTCTGAAGGAATTTAATACTTTCAATCCTTCGGGGCGCTGGGGAGCTTTGACCGGCGGGAAGGTAACCAAGCGTATTGCCATGCCTGCGGAGTTAACGTCTTATCCAATCCCGTTTTCGGCCTCGGTTCACGACCGTGCAACAGTCGAAATCCGGCGCGGGTGCGGCAGAATGTGCCGCTTTTGCCAGCCCGGACACGTTACCCTGCCCGTGCGCGAGCGAAGCGCCGAAGATATTATCAGAATTACAAAAGAGCTTGTCAGAAACACCGGTTACGATGAGTATTCGCTGCTTTCGCTCTCCTCGAACGACTATTCCAACATAAAAGAGGTTATAAAAGAGCTGGGACACGAATTTGACATTAAAAAAATCTCTGTATCGCTTCCAAGCCAGCGTATTGACGGATTTAACCTTGAGCTTGCCAACCTTGTGCAAAGCGTGCGCAAATCTACCATGACGCTTGCGCCGGAAGCCGGAAGCCAGCGCCTGAGAAACCTTATCAAGAAAAATATTTCAGAAGAACAGATTCTTGACGCTGTGACGACCCTATATGAAAACGGCTGGAAAAAGATTAAGCTTTATTTTATCTGCGGGCTTCCGACCGAAACACATGAGGATATGGAAGAAATGGCCGCGCTTCTGCGAAAAATGAAAGAGCGCGCAAAAGGCCTGCAAATCACCTGTACCCTGTCAATCTTTGTGCC
>JAIRZW010000118.1 GCA_031267015.1 Heliobacteriaceae bacterium
TTTTGTGATATAGATAAAAATAGTAAGGAAAAGGACAATGAAAGCTGATTTACACATTCATACCTATTATTCGGACGGAGTGTATCCGCCCGAAAAGATTGTCGATTTAGCACTGGACGCCGGGCTGGAAGCAATTGCGATTACAGACCACGATAACATTATGGCTTACGAGGTTGCGCAGGAATATCTGAAAAACAAAGGTCAAGAGTCCCAGCCATTGGAGATTATTAAAGGGGTAGAAATTAACACGCTGTACAAAGGCAAAGAGGTACATATTCTGGGCTACCTTATGGATACAGACGACAGTGATTTTAAAGAACTTCTGAAAACCCAGCAGGCTGCACGGGTTAAGCAGACAAAAGAAATCATCCACCTGCTTGCAAAAAAAGAAAGTATCCGTATAAAGTATGAAGACATCACAAAACAGGTTGCCGAAGGCGGCAGTATAGGACGGCCGCACATTGCAAAAGCGATTACTGCGGCAGGCGGTACAGGAAGCGTGATTGAGGCTTATGCAAAATATATTCACGATGAGTCGCCGGTGTATGTGCCGAGAAAAACCGTTTCTCCGCACGACGCTGTTGAAATCATCTACGACGCGGGCGGGGTTCCGGTAATCGCGCATCCGCACGACATTGACATTGCGGAAGAACTCATTAAAAAGCTTATGACATGCGGCTTGCGAGGAATTGAGGCTTATCACAGAAAGCACTCGCCGGCGTGTGTGGAATACTTTTCGTCCATGGCCGAAGAATTAGGGCTAATCGTTACGGGCGGCTCGGATTTCCACGCGCCAAACATGATGAACGGACAAATTATTATGGGTAAAAATTTTATTCCTGACTGGATTTATGATAAATTATTAAAAGAAAAAAGGTTATTGGATTTGGCATGAGAAGATACTGGAAAGTCGAACACACCATAGTATTATTTGTAATCATCGGGATTGCTCTGCTTTTAATGCCGTTTTCGCTCACAAACACAAGGCAGGCAAACTTCATTTCCAAGTGGAATGAAAGATATAATAAAGCTGATTACATGTTTCAGGTTATCAGGACGCACATAACCGATGATATTATCAAGAGTTTTGAGAACGCAAAGGATTCGGACGAGCGTACAAAGTTAATGCTTCAATTAATAAAACCGTATTTGCGGGTTAACACGGGAAAATCCGTTCCGCGGCAGTACCGGCCGAAGTATATGAATAAAGCGCGGCCTTTCAAAGGGCAGTTGTATTATTTTGACGAGTTTTATTTTACTGAAAACAACGGTATTGTAGGGATTAAGGACATTGAAACTTCGATTTCGGATAACAATCCGGATTTTATGCTGATGTTTGATATTAACGGGCTTCTGCCGCCGAACAGGTGGGGAAAAGATATTTTCGGGATAAATATTTACCATGACGGCAAAATAGAGCCGCTCGGGTACGGAATGTCTATGGACGAACTCAAGAAAGACTGCTCCCACACCGGCACCGGCGTAAGCTGCTCGTACTACTACAAAATCGGCGGCGGATTTGAAGAGTAAGGAATATTAGTAAGGGCTTGAGGTATGCCTTCTTCACACACGAAAATAGAAAACCAACTATTTTCTATCGTGTTCATAAGTCATACCTCAAGCCCTTACTTTATATTATCACCACATCTTTAGTGAATTAACCACTGTCCAGCCGTGCGGAGGCGAAAACAGCTCGTCCGGCAAAGGGTCTGCTTTGACCTCTATGTCAGTTACAACAACCGGTCCGGCTGTATTGTTATAGATAGGAAGTGAATAACGTTCGCTTATGCAGGCTTCTTTGACATTACCGGGATTTTTAACATCATCAAGATAAATAATCCGGCATTCGTAACCGTATTTACGCGTTTTTTCACCGAACTTATATTTGTACTTTTTGTTTTTTTCAGGATAAAGACCCGCAAACAAACTGCTTTGGCCTAAACCCACAAAGTCTTCTTCAAACTTGGTAACGATGCGGATTGGCGCAGGCAAGTCATAACGGTATTGTTTCTTGCCGTCAAACAAAGAAATACTTACATAATCCGGCTCCGGTTTCAGCGTTTCTTCATCACGGTGCTTTACGCTCTGTCTGTACATGTTCCAGGTATGGTTATCGCTTAATATCTTGTAAGAAATACGCGGAAGCTCATTATGCCGCTTTAACACGGAAGACAAAAACTTTTCAGGCGAATCATAGCTTATCGGAGTAAACTTCACTGCGTAAGTTTCGTCCGTAAAACCCAGTTTGTCAAAACTGCAGCCCGTAAATAAAAAACACATAAATAAACAAATAATAACGAATCTTTTCATAATACTCTCCTATACGTTTCCTGTTGAACTGTTTCTGTCATCCTCCAACTGCTTAATGTCAATATTACTGTCGTCAGTGTAAACGTTGAGCGGCCGGGTATCAATCTCAACATTCACATCAGCGTCAACCATTTCAATGTCATTTTTCTTAAACTCGCGCACCTTGCCATCTTCCATTTTAACCGAAATTACTCCGTTTAAAAAGTTCAATTGCGCAATCTTTCCGAGCCCGTCCGGCGTCATAACTGCCGAACCCACAGGCGGCATGCCTTTTGCAGCGTCGATGTAATTAGAATACTCATAAGTCAGACAGCACAAAAGCCGGCCGCAAGTACCCGAAATCTTTCCGGGAGCAATCGGCATGCCCTGGTCTTTTGCAAGCTTTACGTTAATAGTCCCAAACTTTCTCAAAAACGACGAACAGCAGAACGGCCGGCCGCAAACCCCCACGCCTTCAAGGATTGAGGTCTCATCGCGCACACCTATGTGCCGCAAGTCAATCCGAACCCGCGTAAACACCTGCGTCAAATCCTTCAGCAGCGCACGAAAATCCACACGCTCAGGTGCAGTATAGTAAAACGTGATTTTGCGCTTGTCAAAAGTTATTCTGCATTGAATCAGGTTCATGTTTAATTTATGCTGGCGCACAAGGTTTTGGCACTTGAAAAAAGCTTCAACTTCTTCCTTGCGGATGTCCTCAAGCGTCTGCAAATCCCGCTGCGAAAGCACGCGCGACACCCTAAACACTTCGGGTTTGTTTTTGGCTTTTGCCCAATGCTCCTCGATTTTGGAGTTTACAAGAAAAGCCTTCAAAGCCTCCTCGCCCTTCTCTGTACGCACAAGCACCATCTGACCGTCCTCAAGCTTAAGCGTATCAGGCACATCCAGAGGATGAAACGTATTTTTTATGTATTTTACAGCGTATTTTAACGGTTTATCGTTTGTCATGAATTTCCTTTTAGGTGATTTTAGACATACTTCTCTTCTTCTTTAAGTTTTCTGTTCATAAGTTTTTCCAAAAGCGCGCGCGGTGTGATGTCCGTGTAAACCGCTTCATATATTGCGTTTGAGAGCGGAACCTCTATGTCAAGTTTTTTTGCAAGCTCGCAAATCGCTTTGGAAGTCTTTACGCCTTCTGCTACAGAGCCTAATTCCGCTAAGATATCGTCGATTTTTTTGCCTTTTGCAAGCAAAGCGCCGACAGAGTAGTTCCGCGAAAGCGGGCTGGAACAGGTCGCAATCAGGTCGCCCATTCCGGAAAGCCCGTACAGGGTGGAAGGATTTTCGCCAAGCTGAATGCTTACGCGCACGATTTCCGCCATGCCGCGGGTCAAAATCGTTGCCGAACAATTATCGCCCAGCCCCATGGTGTGCGCAAAACCGGACGCGATTGCGATTACGTTTTTAAGGCTTCCGCCAAGCTCCACGCCGATTACGTCCGTGTTTGTGTAAAGCCGGAAACGGCCCGGTACACTGCAAGCTTTCTGCACAAATTCCGCGGTTTCAATGTCCTCGGATGCCACTGACGCGGCAGTAGGTTTGCCTTCGCGGATTTCCTGCGCAAGCGTCGGCCCTGAAAGCACCGCGAATTTCTGTCCGGGCAAAACCTCTTTCACAACCCCGGACATCCTAAGCAATGACGGTAATTCAATACCTTTTGACGCGTTCACAAGGATTTGATTCGGCTTCAAAAGCGGTTTTAACTGAGTACATACATCGCGCGTTCCCGTGGTCGAAACCACCAAAAGGATTATGTCTGCGCCCTCTACGACCGCTGACAGCTCTGTGTCATAAGCTTTGTCCCAGACTGCAACTTCATTGAAATTGTCCTTCAACAGTTCAGCTAACGTACTTCCCCAGCATCCCATGCCCAAAACAGCCAGTTTGGTTGATGGTTGAGAGTTGAGAGTTGAGAGTTTATTTTCAGGATTTTGCATTTACTTCTGCTCTTTCATTTAATAATAGCCTTAATACCCCGTGGTGTTTTTTAAGTTCTTCGCGCGCATGCACCGCGTCAAGCCCGAGTTTCAGCGATACGACCGCGGTTTTGATTTCCCAATTCCCCTGCAAAAGCGCTGAAAGCGCCTCGCTGTGCGAAACGCAAGCAAGCTGCGCCGTAATCCGTATTGCGCGGTCCTTAAGCTTTTCGTTCACTGCTTTAAGGTCAATCATAAAGTTTTCGTAAGTCTTGCCGGTTCTAATCATAGCGCCGGTTGTAAGCATGTTCAGAATCATTTTCTGCGCGGTGCCTGCTTTCAGCCGGCTTGAGCCTGCGATAACTTCCGGCCCTACTTCGCAGCAAATAACAAGCCCTGCTTCTTCCGAAATTTTGCCTTTGGAGTTGCAGGTTATGCCGATTGTTCTTGTGTTGGTTTCGTCTGCGCGCTTTATCACACCCAGCAAGTATTTTGGGTTGCCGCTTGCGGAAATAACAACTGCAACATCTTTATCTGTCAGGACTTTCGCGTCATTATAACCCGCTTCAAAATCATCTTCCGCGCCTTCGACTGATTCAAACATTGCGCGCTGGCCGCCCGCGATTATGCCCTGAACCATATCCGGCGCAACGCTGAACGTCGGAGGACACTCGGATGCGTCCAAAATCCCCAGTCTGCCCGAAGTTCCCGCCCCGAAGTAGAACAGCCGCCCGCCTTTGAGAAATTGTTTTGCGATTATGTCGACCGCCTGCGCAATATTTTGGGCTTCGCCGCCCACAACGCCTGCCACAAGCTTATCTTCCTCGTTCATTTTGCGAACCATGTCTATGGTGGACAATATGTCTATGTCTTTGGTATTCTCGTTTCTGTATTCTGTAATTACTTCACTCATGTTTAATCCTTTAATCAACCCCTCACCCAAATTTCTAAGCTCGCCGCAGGCTCACTAAGAAATTTTTCCCTCTCCCGCAAGGGGCGAGGGAAAGAAGTTATAATAATTTCACCAAATTTGCCATTTCTATTGCTGTTTTTGCCGCGTCTGAGCCCTTGTTGCCGGATTTTGTACCCGCGCGCTCAATCGCCTGCTCAATGTTGTCGGTCGTAAGCACGCCGAACGCCACCGGAATCCCGGTTTGCAGGCTTACATTCGCGATTCCTTTTGAAAGTTCCGCGCTTACAAAATCAAAATGCGGTGTAGAACCCTTAATAATCGCTCCAAGCGCAATCAGCGCATTGTATTTGCCTGATTTTGCACATTTTTGAGCGGCCAGAGGGATTTCAAATGCCCCCGGAACCTTCACCACATCAATGTTTTCATCTTTCACGCCATGGCGTTTTAATTCGTCAAGCGCGCCTGACAACAATTTCGCTCCGATAAAATCGTTAAATCTTGAAACAATAAGACAGAATTTCTCATTGCCCGTAACCAGTTGTCCCTCGTAAATTGTCATTGTTTTTCTCCTTATATGACAATTTTACATTATATAAAATTAAATTACAAGTGGGGCAAAAATTTTGTAGAAGATATACATTGCAGCCAAAACCAACAGAGCGCCGCTGATTTTCATAAGGATTTCGGAAAACTTGTAGAATTTGTGCATTGACTTCATGTGCGAAGTTATAAAGCCCGCAAGTATAAGGATTAAGCCCTCGCCCAGCGCGAACAAAAACAACATAAGCACGGCATCGGCCACACTCGCCGACATTGACGCAAACGCCATGATTCCCGCCAAAATCGGTGTAGAACAAGGGGTTCCGACAAGCGCGAACACTCCGCCCAAAACTACCGGATATAAAAAGGTGTTCTGCATGCTGCCCTGCGGGATTTCTTTAATCAGCACCGGAATCTCAAAATCCAGCACACCGGTGAGTTTCAGCCCCATTACAAGGATTATGCCCGCTAAAAATATACTAAAATACCCGCCCGCAAACGACACAAAGACTTTACCCGTAACCGCGCAGATTATGCCGATTATCGAAAACACAACCGCGCTTCCGGTTACGAAAAACAGCATCTGTACAAGGGTTTTTACCGGGCTTTCCTGAGAATACCCGCCTACATAGCCCACGATTACCGGAAGCATGGCCAGCGAGCATGGCGAAATCGACGCTATAAGCCCGCCGAGAAAAGACAAGGCGAACAGCAGCGGCAAACTTCCGTGCTGCGTGAACAGCGCTGCGTAATTCTCCACTATCTAAGTTCCTTTAAATAACCGTCCATTTCTTCAAGCGGCACAGCATCTTCTAACCGGCGAAACTGCTTCCCGTCGGAACTAAGCAGAATAATAGTCGGAACAAGGGTTACGTTGTATTTTTTAATCATACTTGTCGTACCCGGATTGTTATCCTGAACATTTATGTCTACAAATGCAATCCTGTCACCGTATTTGGGCTTAAGCTCCTTGAAAACTTTCGACATTTTCTGGCAGTCAATACACATGTCTGATGCGAATTTAATAACCTGAGGCTGGCCTGACGCGTTTTTTGCGTCGGTCGGATGAGAAGTTTTAAGCCCCCAATAAGCCAAAAGCGGCACTGCAAAGATTAATGATATAATAACAAGATTTTTTTTCATATTTTTTCTCCTTTTGTATTATAACACAAGTCATTCAGACTTGTGACGAACCCGCTTATTTATCATAAACCAAAAAGGAATCTTTTTCAGCCGCTTTCGGGTAAGCTTAGAGGATTATAAATCCAATTTATTACCATATTTTTACAATCATTAACGCTATTGCGCTTGCAAATACTTTTTTTTTGTGGTTGAATAGAAATACAGCGGGGAATTCCCGCGAGTCTAATTGAAAGAAGATTATTCTCATTGAATAACAAAAAGATGCCGCAACAAGTGCGGCATGACGAAAGAAAAAATATTAAACTAGCCAAGCATGCCGGATTTTGTTACGGGGTTAAAAGAGCCGTCGAAACCGTTAAAAAGCTCAAATCCGAAAACCCTGACAGGGAAGTTTTTGTGCTGGGTGAATTAATCCATAACACTGACGTTATCAACGAGCTTGAGGCGCGCGGGATTAAGACGCTGTATGAAGCGCCTGAGCACGGTCAAGGGATTTGCGTAATCCGCAGCCACGGCGAATCACCCGAAGTCATCGAAAAAATCCGGAACGCAGGATTTGAAGTGGTTGATTTGACTTGTCCTGACGTTAAGAAAGTTCAGCAAAAAGCCGTGGAGCTTGCCAAAAACGGGTATTTTCTTGTAATCGTCGGCAAAGCCGAACACCCCGAAGTCATTGCAATCCGCGCTAATGCAGAGCTTTACAGCAAAGACGTTGTTGTCGCAAGTTCTGTTAAGCAATTAAAAATCAAGCCGCAAAAGAAAATCGGCGTTGTAGTGCAAACCACGCAAAGGCTTTCCACCCTCAACGCTATTGTCGAGCATTTGACCCCGCTTGCAAAAGAGCTGCTTATAGCAAACACTATCTGCGCAAGCACTTCAATGCGCCAAAGCGAAGCTGTCGGGCTTGCGCAAAACAGCGATTTAATAATTGTAACCGGCTCCAAAAAAAGCGCAAACACCACACACCTTGCAGAAATTCTCAAAGATATTACCAAAACAATTCACATTGAAAACGACAATGAGCTTGAAAATTACTGCGATTTAATCAGCCAGTCACAAAACATAGCAATCACAGCAGGCGCTTCCACGCCCCAAAATATTATTGAAAACGTCATTAACAAAATAAGAAAGGAAATAACATGACACAAACACTGGAAAAAAAACAACTTGATGAATTTGAACAATTACTGGAGGAATCGTTCTCAAAGTCCTACACGGTAGCTGATATTGTTGAAGGCACAATAATCAAAAAAGATGGCGACGGCTGGCTCGTGAACGTCAGAGGCGCTAAAACCGAAGCGCATTTGCCGTCCAGAGAGACCGGCGCGTCGGATACCGTTGAAATCGGCGATGTTAAAGAGTTTTACGTACTCAGAGAAGAAAACGATGATGAAAATATGGTGCTTTCGCTTAAACGGCTTTCGTTTGCACAGGCCTGGGCACAGCTTAGTGACGCTAAAAACCAAGGTGATACAATCCTTGCAAAAGTGGTTTCTATCGTCAAAGGCGGCGTGCTGGTTGATGTTGCTGATCTTAAAGGATTCATTCCTTCAAGCCAGCTTCGCACAGGAACCCCGTTTGACGGGCTTATCGACACAAAAATTGAGGTCAAAGTCATTGACGCTGACCCTAAGAAAAATAAATTGATTCTTTCCCAAAGGCTTGCGGTTGCCGAGCAGCGCGATCAGGTTGCCGAAGAAATTCTGTCAAAGCTTGAAGAAGGCATGGTCGTCAAAGGCGAAATCGTCAGAATCGCTGATTTCGGCGCGTTTGTCGACATTAACGGAATAGACGGCCTGCTTCCGATTTCGGAAATTTCATGGTCAAGGATTAAACACCCGTCTGACGTGATTTCTCTGGGTGAGACAATCGAAGTTAAAGTTATTAGGATTGACACAGAGTTAAAACGGATCTCACTAAGCCTTAAACGTATGGGCGAAGACCCTTGGCAGCAAATCGAAGGCCAGTTTGAAGAAGGTCAGGTAATTACCGGAACCGTTAACAAAGTGACCGGATTTGGCGC
>JAIRZW010000123.1 GCA_031267015.1 Heliobacteriaceae bacterium
TTAAGACTTACCGTGCAGGCCTGATTAACGAGCTTAAAAACCTCAATGTGGAGCTTGTTTTGAGCGATGAGTTCAATGAGTTTTGGGCGCAGATATCCTCGTTCTCGGCGGGCGAGCATGCTGACCTGCCAAAAGGGATTAACGCGGAATTTCGTGAATACCAGTCAAAAGGTTTTGGCTGGCTGTGGTTCACGTATAAATACGGCCTAAACGGGATTCTGGCGGACGACATGGGGCTTGGAAAAACCCTTCAGGCACTCACAGTGCTGCAAAAAGCCAAAGAAGAACACGGGCCGATGCCGACTCTTGTAATCTGTCCGACCACCGTTGTTTTCAACTGGGAAAACGAAATCCAGAAGTTTGCGCCGGGCATGACCTGCCTGAAATTATCAGGGATTGAGCGTAAAGAGATGTTTAAGCAAATTCCGGATTACGACATTGTAATCACAAGCTATGCGCTGGTTCGCCGGGATATTGAAAAGCTGAAAAAAGTTAACTTCCGCTATGTAATTCTGGACGAATCCCAGAATATTAAAAATGCCATGTCGCAGACAGCACAAGCGGTCAAGAAGCTTAACTCCGACCACAAACTGGCGCTTTCGGGTACTCCGATTGAAAACAAACTGGAAGAACTTTGGTCAGTGTTTGACTTTCTAATGCCGGGCTTCCTGTTCAGCGTGTCAGAGTTTAATTACCGCTATGTCAACCCGATTATGGAGCGCGCGGACAAAACAGTTGAAAAACGTTTGAAATTGCAGATTTATCCGTTCATCCTTCGCCGTATGAAGCGTGACGTTGCAAAAGATCTTCCTGATAAGGTCGAAAACATTGCATACTGCGAACTTACAGACGAACAGCGTGACTTTTACCTTACCGTGCTTGACAGCACCAAGGAAGAACTGTTCAAAAGCATTGAGCAAAACGGGCTTGAAAAAAGCAGAATGTCAATTTTCTCGGCGCTTCTGCGTTTGCGCCAAATCTGCTGCCACCCGCGGCTTTACGACAAAGAAAATGTTAAAAATATTATGTCTTCGGGCAAGTTTGAAAAACTTAAATCCATGCTTGAAGAAATCGTTGACGAAGGCCACCGTGTCCTGTTGTTCAGCCAGTTTGTGGACATGCTCGACATTGTTAAGGCATGGCTTGAGCGCGAGGGAATCCCTTACGAATACCTCACGGGCAAGACCAAAGACCGTCAGGGCGCAGTGGAACGCTTTAATTCAACGCCAAGTATTCCGATATTCCTAATCAGCCTGAAAGCGGGCGGTACGGGCTTAAACCTTACGGGTGCGGATTACGTAATCCACTACGACCCTTGGTGGAACCCGGCAGTCGAAGACCAGGCCACCGACCGTGCTTACCGTATCGGCCAGACCAAAAAGGTGTTTGTTTACAGGCTTATCACCAAAAACACGGTTGAAGAAAAGATTCAAAAACTCAAAACAATCAAGCGTAACCTTGTCGACAGCGTAATTTCAGTTGACCGTAACATCACAAAATCGCTCACCATGGACGACATCAAAGAAATCTTCTCCATGGATTAAATATTTGCAATAAGTTATACTATCAAGAATAACTTATCTTCTGACGCACAAGACGTAGTAGATACCGGACTGGGTGTAGCGGCCGCGGTAGCCACTGGTGAAATTCTGCCACCAGCCTAAATCTAAGGTCTTAGAGGCAATCCAGTAACGACCGGACGACATTCCAAGGATGTTCATGTTCATATACATTGCATTCAACTCATCACGGTTCGGCACTGAGTAATCCGGGTTCTGGTTTGTACAAGCCTGCGCAGCAGTATCAAAGTCAGAAACTACAGCATGTTCTTTAAAAACATCCGGAGCGTATGCCACTGAGCTTTCGTCAGGATAGATTACCGTTACAAACCCTATATCTTTACCTGCTTGATTTGGTCTTCCTAAACCGTTCATGTCATAAACAGCGTTTACGCATACTCTGTCTTGGCCGTAGTGGCCGTTATTTGGGTCATCTTGCATGCACTTCGGATTGTAAAACAAGTTTACCGAATATCCATTCGCCATTACAAAACCATAGCTTTGGGTATCGGTGTTAGTTGTTGCTCCATAACTCATACCTTGCGCTAAAGAATGAAGCGTCTTTGGCATCGTCGTAGAAGTTCCTGCCAGCGTTTTTATCGCCTTTGTGTTTGTTTCAATCCCGCAATTACGTAAGTTATTATTGTCGCAGGTCTTGAGGATTTTAATTTGTTCTCTCAGGTGGTTTTCTACAAAATCCTGCGCGTCTGCCGCATCCCCAATACCGCCGTTTACTGTAATAACCCGCACTGCTTGACCGATGGTTGTCAAAGCTTTTTTACGCGCCGCGTCATACGCCTTTTGCTTGTAATCCGCTATCAGCGCCGGCATAACCAATGCCGCAACTACTCCGATAATCCCCAATGTAATTAACACTTCTGCAAGCGTGAATCCTGTCATGTCATTGCGAGCCCTTAGGGCGAAGCAATCCAGTAGGTCGGCCGCTGTTGGTCGCTCGCAATGACATGTAACTTTCTTTCTCATACTTTTCTCCTTTACGAAATGTAACCACAAGTGATTGTATAACAAATCTCAAAATCTGTCAAGTAAATGCTTTCTTATTAAAGACATGAGTATTTGTTTCATGTATAATTTATTTAACATGTATATTTACGGAATTATATCAACAATAATATTTCTGGCATTGCTGCCGTTTTACTATGTTGTGCGTGCAGTGAACGGCAAGTTCCTCTATGGCTGGAAAGAAAAATTAGGACTAAACCATAAATTATCAACTAGCCGGCTCGACCGCCGCAACTCTCAACCGATAATAATGCTTCACGGGGTTTCGGTGGGCGAAGTAATCGTGCTCGAAAACCTTACGCGCAAGATAAAAGAAACTTTTCCGGACTGTAAAATAGTGATTACGACCGGCACCAAGACCGGTCAGGACATCGCGCATAAAAAATACGCAGACGTTGCGGACTACATAACCTATTTTCCGTTTGACGTGCCGTTTGCGGTACGCTCGTTTTTGAACAAGGTTAAGCCGTCGGTTATTCTAATGGCTGAAACCGAAATCTGGCCGACTTTTGCGTTCTGTGCACGCAAAAAAAATATTCCTATATATATAATTAACGGCAGAATTTCTGACTCGACTTTTAGG
>JAIRZW010000124.1 GCA_031267015.1 Heliobacteriaceae bacterium
GCAAACAATACCGCTGATACTGCCAATGTTGCCAATAATTTTTTTGCTCTCATAATATCTCCTTTTTATTTGTATAATCATGACTGATTTTATTTATATGGTACATCAAATTAATTATAATGTCATGGACTTCGTCAAAATTCATGTACATATTATTTAACAATAGGACAGAAACGCCTTCCTGACAGGATTTGGGCGCAAGCGTAAATTTAAGCTTTTTTAAGATTTCGTCAGGAAGCTGATTGCGGATAATTTTCCACTCAGCTTCCGCGAACGGCGTGTAAATCCGGATATTCTCAGACGTTTCACGAACCGCGCAGATGTTGGCCCCGGTTGCCGCGAGCCGGATTTTAATAAGTTTGATAAGGTTTTCAACGCTCACAGGCGGCTTTGAGAAGCGGTCTTTCCACTCATCAATAATATAATCCAGCTCTAAATCAGACTTTACATCCGCCAGACGTTTGTACTCAATCATCTTTTGTTCGCCCGAACCTACCCAGTCGTCCGGAATAAAGGCCGTTACGTTAATATCGACGATTGCCGGCTGTGTTTTTGGCACGTAATTACCCTGTAATTCCTGCACGGTTTCTTCCAAAAGCTGGCAATACGTGTCAAACCCGACATTAATCATGTGTCCGTGCTGTTTTGTGCCGAGAATATTGCCTACCCCGCGGATTTCCACATCGCGCATGGCGATTTGGTAGCCGCTGCCGAGCGTTGTAAATTCCTTAATCGCCTTAAGCCGCTGCCAAGCCTCTTTAGAAAGAAGCTTCCCCCTCTCCCCTTGTGGGAGAGGGACGGGGTGAGGGGTACTATATAAACAATAACAATACGCCTGCCTTTGCGACCTTCCGACCCGGCCGCGAAGCTGGTAAAGCTGCGCAAGCCCAAACTTATCCGCGCCGTGGATTATCATTGTGTTTGCGTTCGGAATGTCAATCCCGTTTTCGATTATGGTGCTCGCAAGCAAAATATCATATTCATGGCCTGCAAAGTCCACAATAACCTTTTCAAGCATGCTTTCAGGCATCTGTCCATGCCCGACCGCGATTCGCGCATGCGGGACGAGCGCTTGAAGCCGAAGCCTAAATTCCTCAATGGTTTCCACACGGTTGTACAGGTAAAACACCTGCCCTTCACGGTCGAGCTCGTGGATTATGGCGTTTTTAACCGTGTTTTCGTTCCATTCGCCGACATATGTCTTAATCGGAAGCCGGTTTTTCGGCGGCGTGTTGATTATCGAAATGTCTTTTATGCCCGAAAGCGACATGTAAAGCGTCCGCGGAATCGGAGTTGCAGACATGGTGATTATGTCGATGTTTTCGCGCAAATGCTTTAATTTTTCCTTGTGGCGCACGCCAAACCGGTGCTCTTCGTCGATTACAAGCAGGCCGAGGTCTTTAAACACAATCCCTTCCTGCAAAAGCCTGTGCGTACCGATTACAACATCACACTTACCCGCGGCCATGTTTTTGATTGTTTCTTTCTGCTCTTTCGTGCTTCTGAATCTCGAAAGCAGCTCAACATCAACCCCGAAGGGCTTAAACCGCTCTGAAACAGTCTGAAAATGCTGCAATGCAAGGATTGTAGTCGGAACAATAACCGCGGCCTGCTTTCCGGCAGTAACTGCCTTGAAAATCGCGCGCATGGCAACCTCTGTCTTACCGAATCCCACATCTCCGCAAATAAGCCTGTCCATAGGGGTTTCAGACTCCATGTCCGCCTTAACGTCCATAATTGAGCGCATCTGGTCAGGGGTTTCCGTAAATTCAAACGCATCTTCCATTTCAACCTGCCAGGTCGTATCTTGCGGAAACGCAATCCCTGTTTGCATCTTGCGCTTTGCATAAAGCCTCAAAAGGTCGAGCGCAATCTCCTCGACTTCTTTTTTAACACGGCCTTTTGTATTTTCCCAGTCCTTGCCGCCCATACGCGACAATTTCGGCTTGACGGTTCCGGCAGCGGATTGACCTCCGCCGCGGTAGCGCGCAAGAAGGTTAATCTGCTCCGCCGGAATGTGCAATTTGTCGCCGCTTGCATACTCGATTGTGAGATAATCCTTAAGTTGCTTATCGATTTCCTGCTGGGTCAGCCCGAGGTAAATCCCCACCCCGTGAATGCTGTGAACAACGTATTCGCCCTCTTTTATATCGTTAATACTCTCGATAAATTCCGGTTTTTCCTTGAAATACGAGCGTTTCGAGGCCGTAATCTCTTTTGAGCGCTTGTTAAAAAGCTCTCTGTCCGTAAGAATTACGGTTTTGCAGTCTTCCAAGATACTTCCGGGCGCGGAAATACTTTCCGTGTACTCAATTTCAAACGGCAAAAGCTCCTTAACCCGCTCAGGATAATCCGTTGCCACGATAAATTGATAGCCGAGCTTAGATTTTATAAATTTTTCAATATTTTCAATTTTCGCGTCAAAATTCGGCACCGGTTGTGAATCAAACTCTACTATGTCATCCATTTCCGCGTCAATAAAATTATTTAAACCGATTTTCACAAACCCTGCTGCCTTGTTTACAAAATCCTCAAAAGCCACGTGGCTGCCGCGGCCTTCCAGTTCCGCTTCTAAAAATTGGTATTTTGAATAGATTTCCGAAGTCTCGTCAAAAACCAGAGTATAGCCATCCAGCCAGTCTAAAATGATTACTAAATCAGGGTTCAACTCTGTGAGGCGCGCATCAATTCCTTCCTCATAGCCGTCCGGCATTTCCCCCTCTCCCTCTGGGAGAGGGTCGGGGTGAGGGGGCAGCACAAATTTATACACCGGCAAAATTTGCGCCTCTTGCGTCTTACCCACTGATTTTTGTGTTTCATTGTCAAAATAGCGAAGGTCAACGATTTCATCACCCCAACGCTCAATCCTGACAGGGTTTCTACCGGGCGCAAAAACGTCTATTATGTCGCCGCGCACGCTAAATTCCGCAATATCGCTAACCATAGTCGAGCGCTTGTAGCCCAAATCCAGCAGTTTCTGGCTGAACCCGCGAATATCAATCTCGTCACCGACGCGGACTTGCAAGCAATTCTTCTCAAAAAACTCCTCGCGCGGAAATTTTTCTAATAGCGCTTTCACGGGCACAATAACGAGTCCGGGCTTTTCGCGTAAAATCCTTATTTGTTCGGCGTAATCGTAACGATTCGGCGAAACCGCCTCGTACATTGACACATTCTGATACGGAAAAATCTCCGAATCCAGTCCGAAAGCTTTTTGCAGGTCGTTCTGGTACTTTAACGCGGTCTGTTCAGTGGCAGTGATTACGAGTGTTTTGCGCTTAATTTTCTCAATAAGCAGCAGCCGCATGAACGTGGTTAAGCCTGTCGCAACAAACGACCGCGAAAACTTCAGGTTCCGCTCAAACTTAGAAAAATTTTGGCTCTCACAATTTATGGTGAACATTTAAAATCATGTTAACACAAAATTCTACCACGGATAATCATCCACTTCAATTAGGTTTTGATATTCTCCCTCTCCCCCTGTGGGAGAGGGAAGACACGTAAGTGCCGGGGTGAGGGGGTTCAAGGTTGCGGCCTACCACGGATAATCGTCCTTTATCTGCCAGCCGTCCTGCATTATTAATTGTGTACACATATATCTGCCGTACTGGAGAGTTTTGTCAGAACTACAAGCGACAGTACCATAATACACCTGAATCCCTTCCATTAACTCTTTTCTTGTTGCATTTTCAATAAAAGGACCTGGTACAACTCTGCCGTCCATTAAGGCAGTAAATGAAAATACATCATTCCCTTGCTTATTCGGCGGTTTTGGGCCGTTGATGTCAACAGAATAGTAAAGAACTTCTCCTATTAAGTCCGGTGTGTAAGCATCCATATTAAAAGAGATTTGCGTACCATCGGGCATTTTGTAATTACGGCCGAAAATGCCGGTAAGCGCACCCCCGCACTTTTTGTCGAATCCGGTATTGCAGTATTCTAAACCTTTGATATATGGTTCAAAATATTTTGCTGCAACGGCTTCTGTTCCGGCAAGGGTGTAACCTTCAAGTCCTTCCCAATCGCTAATTTCTCCATGGTCAGCAACAGCAAGCTTTACAGACTCCCATATTAAACTGTATGCTTTCTTTAGCCTTGTAACTGTAACATGTTTTTGATAATTTGCAACCAGCGAAGGCATGGTCAATGCCGCCACAACGCCGATAATCCCTAAAGTAATTAACACCTCTGCTAGTGTGAATCCTTGCAATGACATGTAATTTTTTCTCATACATTTCTCCTATCTGTTACGAGATGTAACCACAAGTTATTGTATAAGAAACTTTGATATTTGTCAAGCATTGATTTTGTTCTAAGCTTATGCGAAAATCAGTCAGGAGGTCTTATGAAAGTTTTGGCAATAAACGGAAGTCCGCGCAAAGGCGGTAACACTGAAATCCTTTTGAACACAGTGCTTGAGGCAATCAAACAAGAAGGAATCGAAACAAAATTAATCCGGGTCGGCGGCAAAAACATCCATGGCTGCCGCGGCTGCTGGGCTTGTAGAAAACTCAACAACAGAAAATGCGTTTTCGACGACGATATTTTGAACGATATTCTGGAAGATATTTTTACGGCAGACGCGCTTGTCTTCGGCACTCCGTCCTATTTTTCCGATATGACGCCGGAATTAAAAGCGCTAATCGACCGCGCGGGCGTCGTGGGCGGTGATTTGTTCAAACACAAAATCGGGGCGGCGGTTGTTGCACAGCGGCGCGGCGGCGGGCCGGCTGTTCAGTCGTCCATACACCACATGTTTTTAATGCGCGAAATGATTATCGTGGGCTCAACGTACTGGAATTTCGGAATCGGCCGCGAAAAAGGCGAAGTCACAGGCGACGAGGAAGCAATAGCAAACATGAAAAACCTCGGCCAAAACATTGCCTGGCTGCTTAAAAAGATAAACTAAAATCACTTATCCGCATTAGGCGATTTATACTCAATTCCCATTTCTTTAAGGGTTTTGATAAAATTTTCAGCGCAGAGCTTTTGGGCTTCAGGCGGAACAATCCGCAAGATTTCAACTGTGCGGGAGATTACGGGGTCTTTGTCATACCAGCGGTTGTTCGCATTCGCAGGCTTAACCATTGCATAAAACTTATCAATAGTCTCTTTTGAAACCTTTTCTTCGATTTTTTGCAGAAAAATCTCAGCCTGAGCCTTCAATTCTGTTTGGTAATTTCTCAAAAGCTCAATGACTTCCAGCAATAGCGGGTCGTGGTCGTACCAGCGTTTATATGTAGGTTTCATTGCGTATAACCTCCGGAGAAGAGTCTGTTCTCTCTATCTTCCCTCCTAACAATTTTAGTTTGTTTTCAAAGTTTTCGTATCCTCTATCTATATGATTTAAGTTTTCGATTGAGGAAGTTCCTTCGGCCATAAGCGCTGCAACTACCAGCGATGCGCCCGCACGCAGGTCCGGCGCGCAAAGCGACGCGCCCGTGAGTTTCTTAACCCCTTTGATAATCGCGTGGTTTCTGTCCTGGTGAATATCCGCACCCATGCGGCGTAATTCAGGAACCTGCATAAAGCGGTTCTCATAAAGGCTTTCGGTGATTATACCTACGCCGTTTGCAGTGGTCAGAAGCACCATTGCCATTGACTGCAAATCAGTCGGGAAGCCCGGATAAGGCTGGGTTACAAAATTTATCGAATTCAAACGGCTGCGGCAGCTTACTTCAAGGATGTTCGGCTCGACTAACTTAATATTCGCGCCCATTTTGAGTAATTTGTCCGTGTAGAACGTCAGATGCGCAGGAAGTACGTTTTGAATCAGCGCTTTGCCTTTGGTGGCAATGATAGCGGTCATAAAGGTTCCGGCTTCGATTCTGTCAGGGATGGTGGTGTATTCAATTCCGCGCAAATCTTCCTGCTTAACCCCGTTAATAATGATTTCCGAGGTTCCGGCGCCTATGACGTCCGCACCCATTGTGTTTAGGAAGTTTGCAAGGTCAATGATTTCCGGTTCCTGCGCTGCGTTTTGGATTCGGGTTGAGCCCTCTGCCATAATCGACGCAAGCATAAGGTTTTCGGTCGCTCCGACTGACGGGATATCCAAATAAATGTCCGCGCCTGTAAGTTTAGAGGCTTTTGCGTGAACATAGCCGTTTTCAATTTTAATTTTTGCGCCTAATGCTTCCAAGCCTTTTATGTGAAAGTCTACACGGCGTTCTCCGATTGCACATCCGCCCGGAAGCGCTACAATCGCCTCTTTACAGCGCGCAACGAGCGCCCCAAGCACAATAAACGACGCGCGCATTTTGCTTACAAGCTCATATTTCGCAGTAATATCCGTAATATCAGCCGCATTAATCGTGATAGATTTTTCTTCTTTGTCATAAGCGGTCTTTGTGCCAAGCTGCGCAATCACGTTCAGCATAATTTCAACGTCTGTCAGGTCCGGTACGTTGTAGATTTTAGTTTCGCCTTTGGCTAATATAGCCGCCGCCATAAGTTTTAAAACCGAATTTTTTGCTCCGCCGACGCAAACCTCGCCTTTAAGGGGTGTTCCGCCTTTTATGATGAATTTCTCTGTCAATTTTTTTCTCCGCTGTATATCAATTTTTGATATTCTTCCTCTCCTCCTGGGAGAGGAAAGGAGCAAAATGCCTGCATTTTGCGACGAGGTGAGGGTTACATCACTTCTTATATACTATAACACAATTATAGTATTTGTGCAAACACTTTTGTGGTAGGATTAATGTATGAGGAAACCGGAAACAAAACTTGCAGAAATATTGGAGGATTTAAAGGAAAATCACCATGTCACCGGCGTCAAGGCGGAATTTGGTTCGACAACACTTGAAGAAGCTTTATGGCTGAAATGGTTTGCAACCGGCGCAGGGCTGGACTTTACCGTTAAAATCAGCGGCTGTGAAGCGATTGAGGATATCCGCCGTGCAAAATTAATCGGCGTAAACGCAATCGTAGCGCCGATGATTGAATCGGCTTACGCCGCGAAAAAATACATTGAGTCTGCAAAGTCAATATTCGACACGCACGTAAAACTATTTATAAACATAGAAACGCAACTTGGTTTTCATTGCCTGGACGAAATTCTGAACAGCCCGCTGGCGGCTGATTTGGCCGGAATCGTTTTTGGCAGAACAGATATGACAGGCTCTTTGGGGATGACTTGCAAAAACGTGAACAGCAGAATTATTTTGGACTTTGCGCGCGAGATTGCCGACAAAACACTCCTGCATGGCAAAGAATTGATTATCGGCGGTGCGGTTTCGCCGCAGTCTTTGGAATTTTTCAGGGAAATTCCGGCATTGAACGGCTTTGAAACAAGGAAAATAATTTTTGACGCGCAGAAAGCAGCGAACGAGTCGGGAATCCTCAAAGCGCTTGAGTTTGAGCGCCTTTGGCTTGAAAAAAAGCGCAGATTTTACCACTCACTCTCAAACGAGGACATGAAGCGGATTGAAATTCTGGAATATAGAAGCAGGGAGCTGGTATTGTGAAAAAAGTATTGGTAACAGGAGCATCGGGTCTAATCGGCAAGGAATCGCTTGAACCGCT
>JAIRZW010000126.1 GCA_031267015.1 Heliobacteriaceae bacterium
TCATAACCTTCTTATGTCCGGCTCGCCGGGTTCAGGCAAAACCCTTATGGCAAAATGTTTTGCGTCGATTCTGCCGCCGCTGGAATTGCAGGAGGCGCTGGAATTAACCAGGATTTACAGTATTTGCGGGCTTTTGGCGGCTGACAAGCCGCTCATGACAAAGCGTCCGTTCCGCGCGGTTCACCACAAGGCTTCTGCTAACGGGATTATCGGCGGCGGCTCTAACCCAAAACCCGGTGAAATCACGCTTGCGCACCGCGGGGTTTTGTTTTTGGACGAAATGGTTGAATTTACGCGCAACGTTCTGGAAACCCTGCGCCAGCCGCTTGAAGACGGCGAAATCACAATTTCGCGTACAAAATATTCTGTGAAATACCCGGCAAAATTCATGCTTCTTGGCGCCATGAACCCTTGCCCGTGCGGGTTTTTAGGTGACAAAGAAAAACAATGTTCGTGTTCGGATTTTCAGGTTGAACGCTATTTATCAAGGCTTTCGGGTCCGCTTCTGGACAGGATTGACTTGCAAATAGAGGTTGGGCGGCTCACGGCTGACGAACTTTTGAATGCAAAGTCCGATTCGGAAAGTTCCGCGCAAATCCGGCAGCGTGTGGTTAAAGCCCGTCAAATCCAGGCACAACGCTACGCAGGCGAAAAAATTCTCACCAACTCCGAATTAAGCCCGAAATTAATCAAAAAATACTGCCAAATCGACAATGCATGCGCGCAGATTATGAAAACTGCGGCTGTGAAATACCAGCTTTCGGGCCGGCGTTACGACAGGGTTTTAAAGCTTGCGCGAACAATCGCCGACCTTGACGGCGCACCAAACATAGCCCAAGCGCACCTAATGCAGGCGCTGCAATACAGGATGTTTAATAGAGAAATTGTTTACACGTAAGCACTAAGAGCTTTTTTGGCAAGGTCATCTACAAAAACATTTTTCCCTTTAACTTCAATGCCTTTTTTGCCCAAAATTATTGCAACTTGGTTGTCGTTGAGGCGCTCAAATATATGAGCTTTCTTTGTATCGCCCTTTACTGTAAGTCCGACTTCGTTCAATTTGTTAGTTATTTCACTAACAGGCAAATCTTTTATTTTATATGCTTTTAATTTGAATCCAAAGTTTGTGCTGTTTGCATTTGAGTTAATTTTGCTAATCATATTTCCTGCCTTTCTTTCTATTTATAAACCCGTGAAAGAAATTTTTGAACAGCGAATTTAAAAAATTTACAAATCTTAATACCTCCGGTATTATGATGCTCTCACTCGCAAAACAAAATGCTTGCATTTTGTTTTGGCTCATTCACTTATCTTAACCCGTTAAATTGAAGAAGCCCGCAATCAGCCCCACAAGCGCAGAGATTCCAAGGTAAAAGAGCGGGCTTTTTCTGTCGTAAAGGCTTGAAGCAAACAAGCACGCAAGCAGCAAAAATCCAAAAAAGTTATAACCATTATTCATAAACATATTAATCCCGACAGCAGCCAAAAGCCCGCAGGCCGCAGGCTTCAGAACATAAATTACCGAGCACACATATTTGTTTTCCCGAAACTTTTCCAGCATGCGCGAAACTATTATTATGATTATAAACGAAGGCAAAATAACAGCCACAGTCGCAATCGCCGCCCCGGCAACGCCGCCGGTCATAAAACCCGCATAAGTTGCAGCGTTTACGCCAACAGGTCCGGGGGTTATCGACGCAATCCCAATCAGGTCGGATAACTGCTGAACAGTATACCAGTCATGGATCTGCGCAATCCGGTACAAAAACGGCAAGGTCGCATACCCGCCCCCGAACGAAAAAAGACCGATATGGAAAAACTCAAGAAATAACTTCAAAAAAATCATTCTCTGTTCTCCAATCTTTTTTGATACTGAATCCAAATCCCGATAAATATTGCAAGGATTATCACAACAGTCGGCGGCGCCTGAAAACACGCTGACAGCACGAACGACAGAAAAAATATTACGTAAGAAAACCTGTCTACCACGCTTCTGGCCCAAAGCTCTCTTACCGCCATAATTATGAGCATTAAAACTCCGACGCCGACGCCCCAAAAAATGCTCTGTATAAATTTCAAATACGAAACCTCTCCGACAAGCCGTGCAATCACGATTATCGCCAGAAACGCAGGCATCGTGATTCCCGCGATTGCCGCAAAAGCCCCGGAAAGTCCGAGCAGTTTGTAGCCCGTGAAAACAGAAACATTTGCGGCGATTATGCCGGGAACGCTCTGCCCGAGCGCGTAAAATTCATGCAGCTCCGAATCGCTGAGCCAGTTTTTTTTCTCGACAAGTTCGTTTTGCAAAATCGGCAGGATTACGTACCCCCCGCCCAGAAGCATGGTGCCTGTTTTGAAAAATGTTTTGAAAATATTATAGAATGTTTTTTCCAACTGCCCACCCCGGCCCTCTCTTGCAGAAGGGAACTTAGCTCTATTTATTCAAAGTCGCCTTGAGCCGCGCCATTGCACGTGCCATGGCTGCTTCTGCACGTTTCGCGTCCATGCCCGCTTCTTTTTCCATAAGCCGGGCCTGTGCACGCATTAACGCCTCTTTTGCTCGCGCTTCGTCAATCTCATCGCCGCATTCTGCTGTATTCGTAAGGATTAACGCTTCGTCGTCCTTAAACTGAAAAACACCGCCCATGGTCGCAAAAGACTGGTCCTGTCCGTCCTGAACCACCCGCGTTACACCGATGTCCAGAGCCGCCATTACCGGAATGTGGCCTTTAAGCACACCAAAGTCGCCGTCAGTGCCTCTGGTATAAATTGCATCAACGTCTTCGTCAAAAACAACTTTTTCATGGGTGATTATTTTTAGATGCATTTTTTCG
>JAIRZW010000138.1 GCA_031267015.1 Heliobacteriaceae bacterium
CAGGCGACATGTTCATGTAGTTGCCCACAATACCGGAAAAGTGTATAATATAATTAATCATGATGAACGAATGAGCCAAAACAAAATGCTCGCATTTTGTTTTGCGAGTGAGAGAATCAGAAAATCGGAGATTTTATGATTATCAAAAAGAATACACCAAAACCAACCGAGCCACAGCCGGTTATTGAGGAGTCCAAACCAAAGCAGGCAGAAGAAAAAATTGACCTGTTTGATTTGGATAATATTGACTTCAAACAGCGTCAGGAACGCCGGCGCGGAGACAGACGCCGCGGGTTCCGCCGTGTAGACGACCGTAACCTTATTTCGCGCGCGCGCGAAGAAGCCGCAACAATCAAAGAAGCCGCCGCCCAAGAAGGCTTTCAGGAAGGTCTGGCGCAAGCCCGGGAAGCTGTCAGCGACATAAGAAATTCAATGCAAAGCTTCCTAAGCGCAAAACAGGAAGTTTTTGACCATATTGCGCCCGAAATTCTGGGAATCAGCATTGAAATCGCCAAAAAAATTATTAAAAGAGAGTTGCAGCAAGACCCTTCCCTAATCCTCGAAAACATCAAAGAGATTCTGAAAGACTTGTCAAGAGAAGAAACAAAAATAACCATACAAACACATCCGTCGCAGGCGGGGCTGTTGAAACAGGAAATTCCTCAAACAGCCGAACAGCTGGGGTTAGACGCGAAAATCTACATTGTTGCAGACGACTCTGTGGACGAAGGCGGATGTATAGTAACAACAACAAACGGTGTGATAGACGCGACGATTGACACGCAGTTGTCAGTAATATGTGAAGCGCTTAAAGAGGTGTAATGGCAGCACAGACAGAACAATCGAATATATTAAGTGAAGGCGCGATAGCGATATTCGTGCTGTTACTTATTGTCCTTTTGCTCGTTGAGCTGCCGAACTGGGTTATAAACTTTTCAATCAGCTTAAACATCGCACTCGGCGTCGTTCTGATGATGATTTCCCTGTACGTCAAAAAGACGCTGGAATTGGCGTCGTTTCCGTCAATTATCCTTGTGGGAACGATGTTCCGGCTTGTACTTTCGATTGCGTCCACAAGACTGATTCTTGCCAAAGGCGAAGCGGGCGAGGTAATCCACGCGTTCGGAACCTTCGTAACCGGCGGCAACATGATTGTCGGCGGCGTAATCTTCCTGATTATCACGGTCGTACAGTTTATGGTAATCACCAAAGGTGCGGAACGTATCGCGGAAGTTGCGGCGAGATTTGCCTTAGACGCAATGCCCGGAAAGCAGATGACTATTGACGCGGACTTTAACGCGGGCCTGATTTCCCCGGAAGAAGCCACCAAAAAACGTGAAGACCTCCAGCGCGAATCCAATCTGTTCGGTTCCATGGACGGTGCAATGAAGTTCGTAAAAGGGGACACGATTGCGGGTATCATAATCGTGTTAATCAACATTATCGGCGGCTTGTGCATAGGCTGTCTTATGAACCAGATGCCAATCGCGGACGCGGTCGCAAAATATACAATCTTAACAATCGGTGACGGACTGGCTTCCCAGGTTCCGTCGCTTCTGATGTCAATCGCTGCCGGTATATTTATGACGCGTTCTTCCGCGGCAAACTCACTCGGTACAGACCTTGCCGCACAAATCATAAGCAAACCTAACGCGCTTTTTCTTGCTGCGATATTTTTATTCATGGTTGCTGTTACAAGCGGCTACACCGGACTTCCGTGGCTGCCGTTCGCTGTATTTGCAATCGGTCTGGCGGTTGCGGGCTTCTCAACCCTTATTAACGCTGATGTTCAGGCGCAGTTGGGGCAGTTGGAAGGCGTGCGTCAGAATATGCAGGATTTAGTCAACCCGAACCGTATGTACGAGCGGCTTGGGGTGGATGTTTTAAGCTTGCAGGTAGGCTCTAACCTTCTTGTAATAGCCGACCCTGACCAGGAAGGCCAGTTACTCGCAAAAATCGCGGCTTTAAGACAGCGTGTAACCGACGAACTCGGCTACATCCTGCCTAACATAAGGATTATGGACTCCTCGGCACTCGACGCGAACGAATACATGGTTTCGATTCGCGGAAACACCGTTGCAACAGGCTATGTCTATCCGAACCGGTACATGGTAATCGCTGACCAGTGGGATTCTATGCGCAAAGAGGTTCCGCAAGACGCCATAATCGGTATTGACCCGACTTATCAGACCCAGGCATACTGGATTTCGGCCGAGGACGCAAAAGCCGCGCGCTCGGTTACCGCGGTTGACGCAACCGACGTTATTGTAACCCACTTGCAGGAAATGGTGAGAAAACACGTTGACGAGGTTATGACAAAAACCGACGTCCTGAAGCTCATGGAACTTGTCCGTTCTCAAGACCCTACGCTTGTAAACGACCTTGTGCCAACGATTATTTCCACGAGCGATTTGCGTAAGATTTTCGTTAACCTGATTCGCGAAAAAGTTTCTATCAAAGATATTATATTTATATTTGAGCGCTTGTGCGACTATGCGCGGTTCTCAAAAGAACCTGATATTCTGTCAGAACGATTGCGGGCGGCGCTGGGCCGGCAGATTTGTCTGTCAAACGTCGGCGACGATAAGGTTCTGTATGCCTTGACGCTTTCGCCTGAATGGGAAAAAATCCTTGACGATAGCTGCCAGAGAACCGAGTTAGGCACAATGTTCCTGCTGAACCCGATGCAGGTGCAGGAGTTGATTGAATCTTCTGCAACAACGTTAATGCGCGCACACCAGTCGGTCGGCCAGCAGCCGGTGATTTTGTGTTCGCCGCGAATCCGTCTGCCGCTATACCAGCTTCTTGAGCGCCATATCCCGACAATCGTCGTAATCTCTTATTCCGAACTTATCACCGACATTAAGGTCGAAGCAATTGACACAATCGGCGAAACCTACGCCCTGGAAGCTTAATTCATAAATATACATTACCCCCCTTGACAAACAAATTAATCTATGTTACAAATGTAGTAATTAGAAAATACAAAAGGGACATATGCGTTTATATTCAGCAAATTATTATCGATTTAGCAGCCTGAGAGGTTAATTCTCAGACAGCTTCGCGCTGAATTTTAGTTTTACACGTGTATTAAAAGAAAGGATAAAATCCCATGAAAACCCTTGCGTACCTTAAAGGCAAAGCGGGCGAAATATTCAAGCCCGGCGACATTACCAATTTAAAAGTCAGCAATATCCGTCTGGAGACCGGAAAGATTTTACGTACAAGCTTCACAGACAATCATTTCATCCGATACAGGCAGTATGAAATGCCTTCGGGCGATATTATCACCAAAAAAATATACACTTACGGCGGCCGCGAAACAGTAATCGAACAGGCCAACGGCAAATGGCAGCATTTACATAAATAATATTAGGTAATAATATACAATTTTACACTATTGTCCACGTTCAAAGCCATATTAGACAAGAAGTAAACATGTACTTGACAAACTCCGGAATTTGTAGTCTAATCATGAGTGGTTACATATCGTAACAGATAGGAGATAAGTATGAGAAAGTCAAATTTATGTTGTCTGGATTGCTTCGCCCTAAGGGCTCGCAATGACATTAAAGGATTCACGCTGGCGGAAGTGTTAATAACACTCGGGATTATCGGGGTAGTAGCGGCATTAGTTATGCCCGGTCTTATACAGGATTGGAGGGAGAAATCTTACTCAACTGCCAAAGATGTATTTAACAATCGGTTAGAAGAAGCAACAAGACAAATGAACGTTAATGAAGCATTAACAGGTTATTCTACTACAGAAGCGTTTGTAAATGAATTAAAAAAGTATTTAAAAGTATTACAAGTATGTCCAAGTGACCCGTCAGGTTGTTTTGCAGCAACAGTAACAAACAGTGACGGCAGTGAAACAGTTGAAACTAAAGACTTAAAGAATTCAAGTAACTTAAATGAAGGGAACTGGGGGACAAAAGCATTAGGTGTAGGATTAATAAACGGTTATACTGCAATACTAAGCTATAATCCTGAATGTTCAATAGATGATATAACAGCACCCGGTTCACAAACAACATCATGCTTAAGTCTTGTGTATGATATAAACGGAAAAGCAAAGCCAAACAAAATTGGCAAAGATGTATACACATTAAATGCGAAT
>JAIRZW010000083.1 GCA_031267015.1 Heliobacteriaceae bacterium
GACTAAGAATTTGAATAAAGCTGTAAAACGTAATATTGATAAATTCCCGCCGGAATTTATGTTTCAGCTTACAGAAGATGAGTCTGACTCTTTGAGGTTCCAATTTGGAACCTCAAAAAAAGGAAAAGGCGGAAGGCGTTATTTGCCTTATGTATTTACCGAACACGGCGTTTTGATGACTGCAAATATTTTAAACTCTGAAAGAGCAAATATAATAAGTGTTGAAATCATAAAAGTATTTATAAGACTTAGAAATTATGCACTCTCAAACGTTACCATAAACGAACAGATTGCGGAGTTAAGACAACTGCTCATGCTTCATATTGAAAGCAATGATAATAAGTTTACGGAGCATGATGAAGCCATAAGTCAAATTGTTCATGCGCTTAACAGCCTGATAGAACAGCCGAAAGAACCCCAGAAGATAGGATTTTGAAAGGATAATAACATGGCGCAATATCAACACCTGCCTATATACAAGACAACTTATGATTTGCTGGTTGACCTGATGAATACAACAAAAGATTTTCCGCGGGATTTTAAATATTCGCTGGGCGAAAAAATTCAAAACCATGTGCTCAAACTTCTCGGACTTATATACAAGGCTAACAGCGCTAAATCCAAAACAGAGTTTATTAATGAAATGTTGAATGAAATACAGTTTCTGGATTTGTTTTTAAAAATCTCATTTGATTTAAAAATTATTCCGCAAGGAAAGTATTGTACTTTGATGGAAAAGACATACTCTATTGCGAAACAAGCTCAAGGATGGTTAAAATCATCTTGAAAACGAGCCTGAGCCTGTCTATGCCAAGGTGTAGCGGGGAGCGCTCAATTTATCTCGTCGGCGGTGGTTGGCCTTAGGCCAACCAAAGATTTTACGGTAACGTAAAAACCGTTTATTTTGAAAGATTCGGAGTAAGCGGCTGTATAACCCGCCGTTGTGCGTCCGGCAACTACTGGTCAGCCTCTGAGGCTACTCCAGAGTTAGGTTGGTAACAGAATTTCAACAATGGCAACCGCAACCGGAACACCAAGGCCAATATCAACAACGTGAGGTGCGTAAGGAGATAAATTAAAAAGGGGGGTTATCCCCTTTTTTGTTTTCTGTTTTTGTGCTAAAATCTTCATATGCTAATTAAACGCGCAAACATAAGGGAATTTGTGGAAAATATTCACAAGAGCGGCAAGACGGTCGTCACTACCAACGGCTGTTTTGATATTCTGCATGCCGGGCATGTGCGGTATCTGCAAAAAACCAAGACTTTTGCTGATTATTTGATTGTCCTGCTTAACTCTGACAAATCAATAACAAATATTAAGGGGTCGGGGCGCCCGATTAATAACGAAAGCGACCGCGCGGAAGTTTTAGGGGCCTTGAGCTGTGTGGATTATGTGGTATTATTTGATGAGGACAGCCCGCGCGATTTATTGGAAGAAATTAAGCCGGACGTCCACACAAAAGGCGCGGATTACACGGCAGACACCCTTCCCGAGGCGGACGTAATCCTCAACAATAACGGCAGACTGGAGTTTATTGAGCTTGTCGAAGGGAAATCAACAACACAGATAATTAGTAAAATGAATGAAACCAAATCGTCATGCTGAATGCCACAGTGAAAAGGAGTATAGAAAATGAAAACATTCACACTTGAAGAAATTACGAACATAACAGGCGGCATGCTTACAAAAGCGCAGGACGTAAGCATTTCGATGATTGCACCGCCGCTTTTGGCTGATGAAAACACGCTTGCGCTAGCGCTTGGCGAAGACGAAATCGCAAACCTTTCCAAATCCCGCGCAAAAGCCGCGCTCGTGCCGCTTGGCGTTAATATTGACGGGCTTACGACTATCGAGGTTGAGCGTCCGCGGCTTGCGATGATGAAGCTTATCAATATGTTCTACGCTGCGCCGGAAGTTAACACCGGAATCCATCCGAGCGCGATTGTTCATGAAACTGCAAAATTGGGTGAAAACGTCAAAATCGGCCCGAATGTTGTAATCGCACGTAATACTATTCTTGGCGACAACACGCAGATTGTTGCAAATTCTTACATCGGAAGCGGCGTAAAAACAGGCAAAAACTGCTTTTTTCACCCGGGTGTTAACATCGGCGACCGCGTGATTCTCGGGGATAACGTTATCTTGCAGCATGGGGTTTCGCTCGGCGCGGACGGGTTCAGCTTTGTGACCGAAAAGCCAGACAATATTGAGCAGGCAAAACAAGACGGCACAATTAAAGAAAGCAATGCCGAACAAAAAATTTATAAAATTCCGTCAATTGGTTCGGTTGTAATCGGCAACAACGTTGAAATCGGCGCTAATTCCACAATCGACCGCGGCACAATCGAAAATACCATAATCGGCGACAACACCAAAATTGACGACCTTGTTATGATTGGCCACAACTGCAAAGTCGGAAAAGGCTGCTTAATCGTGTCTCAGGCCGGAATCGCAGGCAGCTGCGTAATCGGCGACCGCGTTGTAATCGCCGGCCAGGCAGGGCTTGCTGACCACATTGAAATCGGCGCTGATTCAATCATTGCCGCCAAAACAGGGGTTTCAAAAAGCTTCCCTGAAAAATCAATAATCATGGGTATTCCTGCAATTCCGAGAAAAGAATTTATCAGAAATATTAAGGTCATGAAAGAAGCAGGCGAACTGGTTACGAAATTCAAAAAATACGAGCCTCTGTTGAAAGAGTTTGAGGAAAATAATGACCTCAATTCGTAAAGAAGTTGAAATTTCCGGCAGCGGCCTGATGAAGAACAAGCCGTGCACTGTCAGGCTTGTACCGTCAAAGACGGGGAAAATCCGGTACTTCGTTAAAAATGCCGAACCGTTTGACGCTGATGTTGACAATGTTATTTCAACACAGAATTGCGTTGTTCTCGGGAACAAAAAATCAAGCATAATGCTTACGGAGCACTTGTCGGCTGCGCTTGCGTTCTGCGGGATTGATTCTTTGGACATCCACGCAGACGGTGAGGAGCTTCCAATCCTTGACGGAAGCGCTAAGGAATGGGTTGAACTTCTTAAGGGAGCCGGGATTGACAAGCCGCTTCTTGAAAAGCCGCGGCATTACACGGTGAGTGAGCCGGTTTATTACCTCAACGGCAAAACAAGTCTTGTGATTCTGCCTGCGGACGAGCTGCGCATAACTTATGCCGTGAATTATGACCATCCTGATTTAAAACAGCGCTGGGTGACTTTTGGTAAGCCTAAGGAAATCATTGAGGCGCGTACGTTCGGGTTTTACAAGGATTTGAAGAAGTTTCAGACGCTCGGGCTGGCACGGGGGGTTACTCTTGAAAATACGGTTGGTTTGACAGATAATGGTTATACAACAGAGTTACATTCGGAAAATGAACCGATAAAACACAAAATACTTGACCTTATCGGGGATTTGTATTTAACTGGAATTAACCCGTTGAATCTGAAGGCGCAAATTCTGGTAAAAGAAGCGGGGCATGCCGTGCACGTGAAGGCCGCAAGAGAGTTGAAAGGAAAGTTAATATGACAGTAACAGAAGAAAAAATATTAAGCTTTGATATAATGGGAATCATGGAAATGATACCGCACCGCTATCCGTTTCTGCTTGTGGACAAGATTACCGAATGCGTGCCCGGTAAATACTCTAAGGGTTACAAAAACCTGAGCATGAACGAGGCGTTTTTTCAGGGGCATTTCCCGGGAAATCCGATTATGCCGGGGGTTTTGCAGATAGAAGCGCTTGCACAGTGCTCTGCGCCGGTTTTGATGACGCTGCCGGAGTTTAAAGATAAACTGACGCTGTTTGCAGGCATGGAAAATGTACGGTTTAAAAACATTGTGCGTCCGGGCGACAGGCTGGATATGCATATTGAGCTTTTGAAGTTAAAGGGGCCAATCGGAAAATCGCATGCGGTCGGCATGGTTGACGGCAAAATCGTTGTCGAAGCGGATATGACTGTTTGCATTAAATGAGACTAGCAAATCACTATTTGTTTGTCTGAGCAATTCGTCAATATTACCTTAAAGCCGTGAGGCCATTTTGCACGAAATCGAAGATTTCGGCAAAAGAAGGCAAATTTTTTTTTGTTTGGTTTTTATACTGAACATGAGAATAAACCCGATTTCATATAATACTTATACGCAGCAGCAGCCTAAAGCGGCACAGCCGCAGGCTTCTTTCACGGGCGGCGCAAGCATAGACCTTGCGGCTACTGTCAAAAGCCTTGACAGGCTTCTGGAAAAAACCCCGACAATATACCCGCCGCAAATACGTGAATGGGCAAAACTTATACTTGAAGAAGGCAACAAGGCGAATGATACGCTTGTCAATATTCACAAAAAGTTTTACGGCAGTCTGAAAGAATGTTTTTCGCCGGAAGAAGTTAAGGCGAAATTCCCGGAGTTTAACGATATTTTGTCAGATTCCGAGGTGTCTTTCAAGCCCGGGACATTCTTTGAAAAGGTTAAAAAAGGAGAATTGGAACATTTTGATAAAGATGAGGATTTGTCAATACAGCTCTTGAAGCTGTATTGGGGAGAGGGTTTTTCGCTTAATGATTTGAAGAATTATTCTGACGGCACGGACATTTACTACACCATGAAAAAGCTTCAGATTCCGCTCGTAGACAAGACTTACGGCCACATGCTAAAGTTTTCCGACCCTGAATACAACGAGCGCATTGTGCGCGAAATGGCTGAAAAACGGCTTGCTAATCTTGACAAAAAAGCCTTTCTGGAATCCGGCGAACCCGTCTACATCCCACGCGGTCCGCTTTCCAAAGAGCACAAAAACCATATTTCCGAAGGTTTGCACAAATTCTACGAGGAGAACCCCGAGCGGCTTTATGCAATGTCCGAAAGACAAAAGAAATTCTACGAAGAAAACCCGGAAAGAGCTGAAATTTTCCGTAAGGTTCTCATAAGAACATGGAAATTTAATGACATGCAAAATGTGAAAGCTGAGTTAAGCCGGTTTATGAAGAAGAACAGAATAAAGGATTTTAATACCCGTGTTTTGGAAGAAGACCCGCTCAAACTCCGGTTATCAAAACAACAGTCCGACATGTTGCAAAAATTCTGGGCGGACAACCCATGGGCGAAAAAGACTTTTTCCAGAATCATGAAGCTGTCTTGGAAAATGGTTAAAGAGGAACAGGAAGCCGGATATGAGCTTATAATTGCTCCGAACGGCTTTATCAAAGAGATGAAAGAATGGGCGGCGAAAAAAAACATTGATACATCGAATCTTAAATTTACAACAACAATATATCCCGAAAGACCGGAACTTAACGAAAAAGTTGATATAAGCAGACTTAGCCGGGCGTTTGCGGACGAGATGGAACCTATAACGCACGTCAGCATGCGGACTGCAAATACGTATTTCTTTGCGCTGATTGAGATGGTGCGTGAATTTAATAAAATGGACATGTCTCGGCTTAACTCTGACACCGCGCAATTTGTAGGGCCGCTGAAAAACAAGATAAAAGAGGTGTTATACATAAACCCCAATGCACCCTACAAAAAACGCCAGATCCGCAAGCTTGAAGTAAATGATGTTCAAATGGCGTACTATAATTGTCTGCTTGCTTGTATGAACAATCATAAGCCGAGAATCCTTGATTTGTTTAATCGAAAATTAAATTCGGCCTATGAGTATGTAAGCGCTAACTGGAAGCCGGGCAAACCGCTGCATATTAATCCTACGGTTTTTGACAGATAACAGTGAATCCGTTCCCTACATTGTCGTCTGTATCATTATAACTGACAACATTCAGGCCGAGATACCCGCACAGCTCAAGAACATCTTCCGTAATCCACACGGAATGGTGAGTGTCTATTAAGCTTAAAATCAACCTGTGCGCCTGCACCGATTTCAATGCCTTTTAATTTATGCAAAAGCAAATACGCGATATCCGAAGCCGGAAACCAGCGTTTCGTCCATAATTTTGATGGCAGATAGAGCTTCCAGTATATAAAACGCATAAAACGGTTCATTAGCATGTCACTACAATAGCATACTTATGAAAAAATACTACTGAAATGTAAGTCGTTACAATCGTTTTTGTTCTATTGATTCAATCCAGTCCTGATTGTTTAAATACCAGTCAATGGTTAGCTTTATACCTTGTTCAAAGGTTATTGACGGTTCCCAGCCCAGTTCGCGACAAATTTTGTCATTGCAAATCGCGTAACGCCGGTCATGTCCGAGACGGTCTTCCACGTAGCGGATTGAGGTTTCATCCTTACCCATTGCCGCTAAAATCAGGCGCGTAATCTCCATGTTTGTTTTTTCGTTGTTTCCGCCTATGTTGTAAACCCCGCCCGGCTTGCCTTTGGTTAAGACGGTTTCAATCGCTGAACAGTGGTCGTAGACATACAACCAGTCGCGTACGTTCAGACCGTCGCCGTACACAGGAACCTTTTCGCCCTTCAAAAGCTGTGAAATGAAGTACGGAATAAGCTTTTCAGGATACTGATAAGGCCCGTAATTATTAGAACAGCGTGTGGTCAATACAGGCAGCCCATAGGTTTCAAAATACGCGCGCACAAGCATGTCCGCGCTTGCTTTTGACGCGGAATACGGTGAATTCGGCGCAAGCGGGGTTGTTTCGTAGAAATACCCGTCTTTTCCGAGGCTTCCGTAAACCTCGTCGGTTGAAACCTGCAAATAGCGCTGAACGTTGGCTTGTTTTGCCGCTTGAAGAAGATTCAGCGTGCCTTTTACGTTTGTGTCAATAAAAATTTCCGGCCCGGTAATCGAGCGGTCAACATGGCTTTCGGCCGCGAAGTTCACCACCGCGTCAACCTGTTCAACTAATTGCGGTACAAGTTCTTTGTCGCAAATGTTGCCGCGCACAAATTGGTAATCCGGGTTATCCTTCACGTCGTCAAGGTTTTCAATGTTTCCGGCGTAAGTAAGCGCGTCAAGGTTGATTATCTTGTAACCTTTGCCCAGCATTTGACGTATAAAACAGCTTCCGATAAACCCGGCGCCGCCTGTAACTAATAGTTTCATATTCCCTCCTTTGTCTGCTCCCTCTCCCCTGCGTGGGAGCAAAGGTCGATTTGACGGGTTGGGGTGAGGGGGAGATTTTTATCTTTTTCGCTTAGAATCGGCTCAAAGTCGATTCCCCAGTCGATTCCGACACTGTCCCAACGGATTCCGCGTTCGTGTGCCTGTGAATATTCGCCGCTGACCTTGTAAGCAACTTCGGCCTCGTCAGACAGAACCACAAACCCATGTGCAAAGTCTGCCGGGATGTAGAGCATGTGTTTGTTTTCCTCTGAAAGCTCTACCTTAACCCATTTTCCGGTTTTGAGGCTGAATGCAGCATCGTAAATCCGGCCTTTTAAACAGCGCACGAGTTTTGCCTGGCCGTACGGCGCTGCCTGATAATGCAGCCCGCGAAGCACGCGCGCTCCGGATTTTGACTGGTTGTCCTGAGTAAATTCAATGTCGATTCCGTTTTGCGTAAACTCTGATTTTTTGTAGGTTTCCATGAAAAACCCGCGGTTATCTCCGAAAACCTTCGGCTTAACCAAAACCACGCCTGCTACATCTAATCTTTCAAACTCAAATGCCATGAAATGATTATAACATAAATATTGGTACTTTTTGTTACATGTATTTTGATATAGCAAAATTTTTTTTCTTGGGTTTTGTATAAATATGAAAGTACAAAATATTAGCTTTTGCGGACATTTGAATTATAAAAGAGTGCTCAAAGGAGATTTGTCGTTTAACCCCCAAAGAACTTATATTGTCAATGAAACATCGTTTTTTCGCGACATGGGCACGGTTGAGTATGAAAAGAATTATTTTGAAAAGAATTTATCAAACAAGCCCGACATAAATATAGTTATCGGAGGATGCTCAACCGGTGAGGATGTCTGGACCCAAAAAATGTTCCTTAATGACGTAGACGGCGTAAACGTTTTGGGATTTGATTTGTCAAATGAAGCGATAAAAAAGGCTGAAGGAGGCCACTATACCATACGCAATACAGATTTTTTTACAAATATATATGACGCATACGCAGACTATTATCTTGCTTTTGACGGTGAAAACCCGCTTACTCAAAAACAGTTGAAATACCGCAGCTTATTCAAAGATTTTTTTAGAGAAGTAAAATATCCTGATATGTATCCTTCTAAACCGTCAGTTTTGGACGGCGGTGAAAGAAAATACTTCGTGATAAGGACTGAAAAAAATTCGGTTCCTTTTATACAGGAAAATGTTCTCAGGATGCAGAAGTTCATCAGACATGGAGTAGATGCTTTTATATTTAAAAATTCGTTGTATCATTTAACAACTTATGATTTGGAGCATGAATTGCAAAATATAAGACCCGAGAATGAGCTTAAAAATATTCTGAATGATTTCACGGATAATGTAAAGGCAATCGTTTGCAAAAACGGGTTGTTTGTGCTCGGTGCGCATGAGAAAGACCACAAAGAGCCGGTTAAAACAATTCTCTACGGTCTTCTGGAAAAGGGAGGTTTTGAGCCTGCTTTTATGGAAGATGGTATGGTAACAGTTTGGAAAAAAGCAGGGCAAAGTTTACTTAGATTTTTTAAATAATGTTTGTTGTACAATGAAGTTATGCTTCTAAATATTTTATCAATTTTTATAGGCGGCGGAATCGGCTCGGTATTGAGGTTTTTTGCGGGCGAGTGCGTGCTTAAATATGGAAACTGCCACCTTGCAGTCGCAACGCTTGCCGTAAACATTGTCGGCGCCTTTATTATCGGGTTTGCATACGCGCTGTTTATGGATAAAACCGAATTGAACCCGGCTGTCCGGTATGCAGTAACCATAGGCTTTTGCGGCGGCTTGACAACATTCAGCACGTTTTCGCTCGAATTGCTTATAATGCTCAAAAATGCAGAGTTCATGCAGGTAATTGTTTATATCTTGTCAAGTGTTATAATATGCGTAGCAGCAGCAGCGTTAGGGGTGTATTGTGCAAAGTTCGTTTAAGTTTGACAGATTGAATTTTTTGACCGCGGGTATGCCGCGCCGCACAGGCAAAGGCAGTTATCCCGAAGCGTTTGAAATAATTAAGGAAATGGGTTTGGACGGGATTGAGCTTGAATTCGTCCACGGTGTGCGCATGAGCGACGAAACCCGTAAGCGCGTAAAACAAATGGCGCAAGAAAAAAAGCTTATTATAACCGCGCATAGCCCGTATTATATTAATCTTAATGCGCGCGAAGAAGACAAAATCGACTCAAGCATACGCTACATTGTCGAAACCGCACAGGCTGCCAAAGATGTCGGGGGTTACAGTATCACGTATCACGCGGCGTTTTACCTGAATCAGGACAAGGAAGCTGTTTTTGAGAAGGTCAAAAAGCAGACCGGGCGGATTGTTGAAATAGTTAAGCGTGAAAAAATTGACGTATGGATTCGGCCCGAAACCACCGGAAAGCCGACGCAATGGGGGGATTTGGACGAAATAATCCGGCTTTCAAAAGAGTTTGATAACGTTTTGCCGTGTATAGATTTTGCACACCTTCATGCGCGCACTAAC
>JAIRZW010000097.1 GCA_031267015.1 Heliobacteriaceae bacterium
ATTTCCTTTCCGGTTTCGTAACTCTCGGTTTCTGATAAAAGCTATTCAGCTCTTAGTTTCGTGCCAAGGGTTTTATCTAACGAGTGACCTGCTATTTACATAACCATTATCCGCGCTCAAAGCCGAATGTCAAGCAGTATTAATATTTATTAACTTTTGATTGTACGGTCTGTTTTTCGGTGTTAAATTATTAATATGAAGTTTACGCAAGAGGAAATTTTAAAAACAGGGGCGCAGCTTGTTAGGGGCGGATTTAGCGGTGAGGCCGCAATATCGACTGATACGCGAACCATTCGGAAAGGCGATTTGTATTTGCCTTTGAAGGGTGAGAATTTTGATGGTGAAAAATTCATACCTCAAGCCGTTGCAAAAGGTGCAGCCGGAGTTTTCACCACCACAGAAGCGGATGCGCCGGCAGTGTTTAAAGTGGGAAACACACTCGAAACCTATCTGAAGCTTGCAAATCTTGTGCGTAATAAATTTAAGCCAAAAGTCATTGCAATCACGGGAAGTTCCGGCAAAACCACGACTAAAGATATGATTGCGGCGGTTTTGAGCCAAAAATTCAAGACCCACAAGACATTCTCGAATCACAACAACGAAGTCGGGCTTTGCCAGACAATCCTTTCAATGCCTGAAGATACGGAAGTGTTGATTTTAGAGATGGGAATGCGTGCCCTTGGCGAGATTGAGACACTTTCAAAATACGCTGAGCCTGATATTGCAGTGATTACGAACATCGGAACCGCGCACATCGGGCGTTTGGGCTCTGTTGAGAACATAGCAAAAGCAAAGCTGGAGATTGTAAGCCGCCTTCGTCCGGGCGGCGTCTTGATTGCGCCGGATAACGAATTTACACGAAAAACTAACTCCTCAACCCTCAACCCTCAACCCTCAACTAAAATTGAATGCCGGCCGGATTACTCAAGATTCATTTATAAAGAAAAAGAGTATGAACTGAATGTCGCCGGGGATTACAATATTAAAAACGCAATCGCCGCAATCGAAACAGGGTATCAGCTCGGAATGACTTACGACGAAATCCGGCGCGGGCTTTTGACGTACAGGCCGGCTGAAAAGCGCGGAGAAGTAATCAAAGTCAACGGCTTTACAATAATAAATGACAGTTACAACGCCAATCCTGATTCAATGAAAGCGTCGGTTTCAGCGTTCATAGAGTTATACAAAAATCCGGTTGTGGTACTTGGCGATATGGGCGAACTCGGCGAACAGGAAGTTGAATTACACCGGGAGGTCGGGCGCGTGCTCAACGGTGCGGCAAAATTCATTACAGTGGGAAAACTTGCGGCATACATTGGTGCGGAGCTTTTACAACGCGGGTTCAGCGTAAACAGCTTTGACACAAACAAAGAAGCCGCGCGTTACATTCTTGCAAATTGCGCACTTGGCGCTACAATATTACTAAAGGCCTCGCGTTCGATGAAGTTTGAAGAAATTATAGAGGAATTAAGAGGAGAAAACCGCAAATGATAATGATAACAGTAGCATTTTTGCTTGGTCTTATATTATGTTTGCTTTTCGGGGTTCCGTACATTGATTTTTTGCGCAAAAAAACAATCGGGCAGTATGTCAAAGACGTTGCGCCCGAGGCGCACGCGCAAAAACAAGGCACTCCGACTACCGGCGGAATTTTCATAATCTCAGCGGTAATTATTGCGTCTGTTATCGTGCTAATGCTTGCGCAAAAGCTTAATACAGACGGGTTTATAATCCTGCTGACCCTGTTGTTTTATACTATTGCAGGATTTCAGGATGATTATTTAAAAATCAAAGGCAAAGGCAATGACGGTCTGAGCGCGAAGGGCAAGCTTATGCGCCAGATTGCGATTGCGATGCTGCCGGTTTTGTTTGTTATGACGACGAACCCTGATGCGGCCCGATTTGCGGTTGGGCATTGGGTTTTTAACCTTCATATGTGGTTTTATCCGATTGCCGCGGTCTTTATAATCACGGGTTCTTCAAACGCGTATAACCTGACTGACGGGCTTGACGGGCTGGCTGCGTCAACAGGGATTTTCGCGTTCATTGCGTGTGCTTTGCTGACTTTGTACAACGGCCATGCCCAGGCTGCAATAATCTCAGCGGCAGTTGCGGGCGCGCTTCTCGGGTTTTTGAAGTTCAACAAACCAAAAGCGCAGGTGTTTATGGGCGATACCGGTTCGCTTGCACTGGGGGGGCTTCTTGGTACCCTTGCGGTTATGGGTAAATTTGAATTTCTGCTGATTTTTATCGGCGGAGTTTACGTGCTGGAAACGCTTTCGGTAATAATTCAGGTTGCATGCTTTAAGATGACCGGAAAACGTATTTTTAAAATGTCGCCGGTTCATCACCATTTTGAACTGGCCGGCTGGTCTGAAAAGAAGATAGTAATAGTGTTTACCGCAATTTCAATGCTATTGTCCGTGCTGGCAGTATTTATGGGTGTTATGTATGGTTAAACGAGTGAGACAAAGCAGAGCGTTTACGCTCGAATTTGCGAGCGAGTGTACCAAAATGCGAAGCATTTGGGTTAAAAAAATTTTAGTATTGGGCTTGTCAAAGAGCGGGATTGCAGCGGCAAAGTTTTTGAACAAACAGGGCGCGGATGTTTTTCTTTCGGAATTCAGGGCGCAAAAGCCCGAAGATACGGCGATTATTGAGGAATTAGAATCTGCCGGAATCCATGTTGAAACGGGCGCTCACAGCGATGAATTTATTGAGGGGGCGGCTTTTGCAGTTGCAAGTCCGGGGATTCCACCTCACAGCGGGATTTTCAGACGGCTAGAGCAGGCCGGAATCCGTATAATTTCCGAGATTGAACTCGCTTACACAAACACCAAAATTCCGTTTATTGCGATTACGGGCACGAATGGAAAAACAACGGTTACAGCGCTCGTTTCGCATATTTTGTCCGCCAAATACAATGCGCCTGCGTGCGGAAACTACGGGCTTCCGCCGACCGACCTGCTTGACAGCGGAGCGGATTATTTTGTGTGCGAATGCAGCTCCTACCAGCTTGAAACAAGCCCGTCTTTTGCGCCGAAAACTGCTGTGTGGACGAATTTCACGCCTGACCACATTGAATGGCATGAGGGGCTGGAGAATTATTTTAATGCAAAAGCAAAAATGTTCCGGCCCGGCACAATAGCCGTGTTAAACGCGGCTGACGAAAGGCTTTTGGAGTTTTCGCGCGAATACACCGGCAAAGTTTTCTTCTTTGGCGCAGAAAAAGGCGAAAATTGCTGCTATAATAAAGATGGTGCGATAGTTTTCAAACAAGACGGCAGAGAAGAAAAAATCATCGCGCTTGACGAATGTCCGCTAATCGGCGAACACAATTACCAGAACATTCAGGCTGCCGTGATTTGCGCCAAGTTAGAGGGCCTTGATAATGAAACCATTGCCGAACGCTTAAAGTCGTTTAAGGTGCCGGAGCACAGAATGGAAAAGTTTGCCAGCCGCAACGGAATTGATTTTTACAATGACTCCAAAGCAACCAATCCGGAAGCCGCGATGGTTGCGATTAAGTCATTCAGCGCGCCTGCCTGCCTGCCGGTTCAAGTAAAAACCGACATTGTGCCGGAGTTCAGGAAAACAAAAGATTTAAAAAAATGGATTTTGGAAAACCTGTCATTAATAGGCGATATTACGATAAAATCCAACAATCGTAATGTGTCTGTTTCAAAAAGCTCAATTGCACGCTCATTAAAACGCGATAAGAAAGAAGCTTCAAAACGTAATTCTTACAGCAGATTAAAAGAGCTTGCCGAAAATGTATATTTCAGCCACAAGCGTTCTGATGATAAACACAGTCATAGACAGGAAGTTTATTACATGGCGCTTGAATATGGCTGCAAAATTTACGGAGTTGAATTTGCAGTTGACATTCCAAATAAAGCAAATGAACCTTATGTTTATGCAGGTCATAAATTAAAAGAAATACCGTCTGCTGCTACCGGGGTTCGCTCTAACGAGGTACTTACCCACAGACCAGACGGTATTTCATTGTTACCGCCTGCTACTGTCACGGGTTTTGCTTCAAATGAAGTAGAGAACCCCAGCAGAGACGACACTATTAGTATAACCGATATTCAGAAATTTTTCAACCCCGGGAAAAATTTCTGTTACAAAAACGTTGTGCTGATTGCGGGCGGGCGGGATAAGAATACGGATTTAGGAGAGTTTTGCGAGTCGGTGAAAAAGCATATTACGACTGTTGTGCTGATAGGCGAAGCAGCGGACAGGTTTGAGCAAAACCTGCGCGAATCGGGATTTTGCAGCATAAAAAGAGCCGGAACATTACAGGAAGCAGTTGATGTGTCAATCGCGTTAAAGCCGGATGTGGTGCTGTTGTCGCCGGCATGCGCAAGCTTTGATATGTTCAGCGGGTATGAAGAACGCGGGAGGGTGTTTAAAGATTATGTCAAATCCAAATGAAACACAAAGCAGGGTGCAAGGAGTAATGCTGTCACCGGCTGACAAGACATTGCTTACTGTCGTGATGTTTTTGGTCATAATCGGATTTCTGGCGATTTTTTCTGCTACTGCGCCCAAATGCCACAGCGACGGCGGAAACCCCGCGCAATTCCTCTTGAAACAGCTTGGCTGCTTTGTTGCCGGGTTTATCGGGCTTAAATTTTTTACGAATTACGATTATAAAAAACTGGCGAAATGGAATATGATTTTTATGCTGGCAATCGTGGTTGTGCTTGCGCTGGTTGACTTTACGCCATTGGGGGTTATGGTTAACGGTGCAAAAAGATGGATTAGTATTCTTGGGTTCCAGCTTCAGCCGTCGGAGTTTGCAAAACCCGCTGTGGTGCTGCTTTTGGCATATGCTTTTAAGGACAACTCAGCCCTGTTTGACAGCCGGAAATGGCTGAGCGCATTCGTGCCTATACTCTTAATGATTGGGTTTACGTACATGCAGCCGAACTTAAGTATGGTAATCCTGCTTTTGGCGACGTCCGTGGTAATGTATTTGTGCGCGGGCGGCTCAATGAAATTGTTTTTCAGCCTTGTGGGGGTCGGGATTGCAGGGCTTATCACAGCGGCGGCGACCGTGATTAAGCCGTACCAGATGCAGCGGCTCAAAACCTGGACAAACCCTGAAATCGACCCGCTCGGTGCAGGGTATAATATAATCCAGTCGCTTATCGCGTTTGCGTCGGGCGGCCTGAGCGGGGCCGGCTATGGCGCGTCCATTCAGAAAATGTCATATCTGCCGGAATGCCACACGGATTTTATTTTCGCGGTAATCGCAGAGGAATTCGGGTTTATGGGTTGTATGCTGATTATCGGGCTGTTTTTTACGTTTATTCACCGCGGGTTTTTGATTGCGGCGCGGTGTTCGGACATGTACGGCAAGCTTCTTGCGGTCGGGCTGACTTTTTCAATCGGGTTTCAGGCGTTTATGAACATGGCTGTTGCAAGCTCATTCCTGCCGACAACCGGCGTTCCGCTCCCGTTCATAAGCTACGGCGGCTCGTCGCTGATTGTTTCGCTATGGATGGTCGGAATTTTGTTAAATATTTCAAAAAAACGTATTAAAAAAATAAGGAATCAGGCGTATGTCTAAATATTTTATCACCGGCGGCGGCACCGGCGGGCATATTTATCCGGCCATAGCAATAGCTGACGCGCTAAGCGCAGACAGTGAAATCTTTTATGTCGGAAACCCTAAAAATCTTGAATATGAAATCGCGGCTCAGAAGGGCTACAAGTTTTTGGACGTGAATATTCAGGGAATGCCGCGTAATTTCGGGTTGAAATTCATTAAGTGGATGTTTTTGCTTTTTGCTTCGTGGTTAAAGTGCTGTTATTATCTGTCAAAATACAAGCCGGACGCGATTATCGGCACGGGCGGGTATGTCTGCGCACCTGTTTTCATGGCAGCGATTTCCGGCGGGCGCGTTCCTTTTATAATCCATGACTGCGATGCCCGGCCCGGGCTGGTGTCAAGGAAGTTTGCGCCGCATGCTGCGGGCGTTTCGCTTGCGTTTGAAAGCGCGGCAGAGTTTATAAACAACAAAAATATCCAAATCAACGGCAACCCTATCCGCAAAAAATTCGCAACACTGCCGAAAAACAGCGCCCGCGAGAATTTAGGGCTGAAAAACAAGCGCACGCTTTGTATCATGGGCGGTTCGCAGGGCGCAAGAACCATAAACGACGCGGCGGTCGAGCTTTTAAAAACTTTTTCGCAGGAATGCGGCATGCAGGTTATTTTTCAGACAGGAAAAAAGAACTTTGAGCGTGTGATAGAGCAGCTTTTGAAGGTTTATCCCGAATACGAAACCGACAAAAACCTTCTCATAAAGCCGTATTTTGAAGACATGGTTTCGGTTCTGAAAGCCGGCGATATAGCGGTATCGCGCGCGGGTTCGCTGAGTTTGTCCGAGCTTTGCGCAAGCGGGGTTGTGCCGATAATTGTGCCGTATCCGCATGCTGCGGCTGACCACCAGCGCAAAAACGCGCAGTATATGGTTGAAAAAGGCGCGGCATTAACTTTGGAGGATTCGGAACTCACAAAACACACCCTGAAAAGAGCAGTGCTGCATTTGCTTGAGAACGATGAATGTTTCGACAATATCCGGCGCAACGTGTCTGCTTTGGCAAAGTTTGACGCAACCGAGAAAATCGTTAAACAGTTGAAGGAAAGTATCATGAGGTAAAAAATGTCGGATAAGGATTATGCAAGTTTAATTGAATGGCTGCTTGAGGATGCGTCAAATATGCTTCCCGAAGAAATTAATGATTCTCAGCGTAAGCGTATATTAATAGCAATGAAGCATTACACGACAATAATGGCAGAATATTTAGAAGAAAAAGAGCTGTTCAATGATTTTAAAATCGTTAAAATCATTGCCGAGTGGACTTATTGTATTGCTTTGCGTCTTGCTGATTCAAAAATACCTTATCATTTATGGGATGAAGTTATACCAAGACCTAATTTTGCTGCGCTTAGTATATATGAAGAAGCAATAGTGCAAAACATTAATTGGGATGAAACATTATCGCTTATTGAACGTCATGTTGATAAGGCATTTGCAGAAGCAATTCAATTATTGTATGACAATAAGCTTATAAATCAAAAAAAATATGACGCGGCTGTGTCTGAACCGTTATGTGCGTTTGAAAATTTAAAGAAAAAAGTTAAGATTGTGTCTTTAAATAAATTTTATATGTTGATAATCCTGTTTGCTCTGGGAATATCTCTCCTGAGCTGTTATTTTAAAGATTTTAAATTTGCGGGAGTATGTACTTTTTTTATAATAGGAATAATTTTGGGGTATGAATTCAGACGCGCGGGCGAAAAGAGGGCAAATGTACAGTGAAGCTCTGAATCTGCTTACAAGCGCGGGAAGGTTTCATATAAAGCTTGGCCTGGAGCGGATTTCAGCGGTTATGGAGCTGCTTGGGAATCCTCAGGATGAGTTGAAGTGTATTCACGTTGCCGGAACAAACGGCAAAGGCTCTGTATGCGCAATTCTTGCGTCTGTCTTGCAGCAGGCGGGCCTGAAAGTCGGGCTTTATACCAGCCCGCATATTTATGAGTACACGGAGCGGATAAAAATTAACGGCCGTAAAATCCCGCAGGAAGACTTTGCCCGGCTGGTTTTTCAGGTTTGCGATAACGACATTCCGCTGACCGAGTTTGAAATCCTTACGGCTGTTATGTTTAAGTATTTTGCGGACAACAAGGTGGATGTGGTTGTGCTTGAAACCGGGCTTGGCGGCAGGCATGAT
>JAIRZW010000132.1 GCA_031267015.1 Heliobacteriaceae bacterium
CAAAACAATTACAGGGCTGCCTTTTGTCCGGCTCAAAAGATTTATTGCAAGCCACTTGAACACGCCGCTTGCGGCCGCAATGTGCACTATAATCATCATTCCGACGAGCAAAAATATAACGTCAAAAGCCACATACTCAAACACCGGATGATGTCCGTACAAGCCGAGAAGCAACGTCACCGACGCACCAACCAGCGCCGCCACGGACTTTTGCACCCGCTCCGACGCAATAAAGATATATGTGATTAAAAGAATTAACCCGGAAATCAACATTCCGTGGGTTTGTACAATGCTCTCCATAGGAGTATTATAGCATAAAAAATATTGGCAGATTTAGTCCAAACAGCAAAAATCTCAAAGAGCAGTACCTTTTGCAGGGACAAACATGCCTGACATGTCAACGCCTTCAAGCTCAAGCAATTTTATTTTAGTTTTTATACCTCCCGCATAACCCGTTAAACTGCCATTTGACCCTACAACACGGTGACAAGGGATAATAATGGATATTGGATTATGCCCCACAGCTCCGCCCACAGCTTGAGACGACATTCTTTCTTTACCTCTTTTTGCTGCTATTTTTACGGCGATGTCGCCGTAGGTCATAACTTGGCCGTATGGGATTTCACATAAAATGCCCCATACCTCCTGACGAAACTCACCGCCAACGGGGGCTAACGGCAATTCGGAAATTGCGGGCTTTTCACCTCTAAAATACCTGTCCAGCCATTTTTTTGCGGCGTTAAATACGAGCAGATTACTTTGCTCTACCATTTCTTTGAATATTGTATCGCCGTGATATTTTTGTTTCTCAATCCACAAGCCAATAAGATTATTGCCGTCACTTGCAAGTGTAATTATGCCTACGGGTGAAAAATATGTTGTTGAATAATACATTACTCCTCCATACAAGGTGTAATTTAAAATATTGGAGACGGCGGGTTTCGAACCCGCGTCCAGAAAGGATTAAAACAAATCTCTACGAGTGTAGGTAGTTATTTTCTCGATTAAGCCCGGAAAATACCACGACCGTTGGCTTAATCAAAGCACTTTTGCCGGAAGTGCGAAACCTTTAAGGGTTATCTTGACGCGCTTACCCTCATCGGCGCGCTGCGGCTTGCATAATTGACCCTGACCGCCGGCAAGCTGGGCAATCAGAGTGCATCGTTACGCTACTTTCGCAGCTGGAGCAGTGCCCCAAAGAGCGATTTCAGGTCTTACGATGTTGCTAGTTTCATTTTTAGCATTTAGGTTTTTGCTCGTTGATAACCGTGAACAGCGCACGGACTCGCAACCTGTTTTCACCGAACATCCTGTCAAATCCAAAACGTCCCCATGAAAAATATCAAAGTTCTATAACTATATTATAACACGTGATTTCCGAATTTCAAGTCCTGCGAAGAAACTTAAAATTATTTTCCATATCCATTTCCTCAAAGCCCGCTTCAAATATCTTGTTAACACGCGATGTTTCAAGGTCTGTTTCGTGCATAATCAAAACATCGCCTTCTTTGGTTTTTGCCGCAAGGTCAAATGCCAGCCGTTCGCGCTCCGGCTTTTCCAAAAAATACCAGCCATGCGAAAATTCAATAATCCGACGTGTATCATCAGGGGTTACGGACATATTTTTTACATCCTGTCTGATGTCGCCCTGACGAATCTTAACGCCGCGCAAAAGCTCCTCATTTATTTTGTAAAACTCCACAGGCTGCCAATCAGGACAGCAATCCGCACAAGCACATTCACCAATTTCGTCTGCCATTGCCATTTTTTTATACGAAGGATTGTTTATTTCTCTTGACTCATTTTTAAGAAAATGCGATTCATTGGTTTTTTCAAAATATTTATCCTGTTTAAAACCAAAAAAGAAATCAATATCTTCAAAATCTGACCGTGTTAATCCGATAATATGCTTTTTTGCGCGGTTAATCACATCTGAATCAATGTCAACAAGTTCGACATTGGCTTTGTCAAAAAGTTTCTGCCGGGCATTTTGGCCTTTCAGATAATCCATTGTAATGAGCCTGCTGAGGAATTGCGACAGGTCAGAACAGCCGAAGATTTTCATATCAATTTTATCCGGCTTTTCCATACGGTTCAATATAATATTTACAACATCCTTTTGCGAAGATTCTTTATTCCGGAATAAACATGTATGGTTATATATCTTCTCGCCGGAATTATAGAAAAACCGCTTCATTGTGCCGAAATGTATTTGATTGGGGTGACTTTGTGTTTTATTAACTTGCATAGTCATATAAAACGCAACAAAAAAATTTTTGTTACTCAGAAACAAAAAGTTACAAAGAGATTCTTCGGTCGCATTCGCTCTCTCAGAATGACGAATGGTACAATTTTTAACTGATTTGAAAGGAGCACTTTGAGCAGTGGGCTTTGGGGTGAAGGATTAGGTTGTCCTCAAGGTCGTACATTCTTGCGATTCGGGTTACGAGTGCAGCATCGCATTTCGGGCAGACAAGTCCTCCGGCGCCGTTTAAAATCAGTTCTTTAAGGCTTTCAATAATCTCAAGCGAAACAACATCCATGTCAAAATCCTTTTCAAAGAATTTGATGTCCTCAGGGTTGCATTTTAAGCCTTTTGCAAGGTTTTGGCGCACGGTTACCGAAAGAAAAAGCTCTTTGCCGGCTTCGATTTCTTCGATTATGTTGACGTCAAGGTTGCAGCGCCGTGCAAGACCCAACGGCGAAAGCCCTAATTTATCACGTTTTTTCTGAACAAATTGCGCTAAGGTTTCCACAACAGCGTGTATTTCCTTCCCTTTTCAATGGTTTTAAGCCCCTCGGGCAGGTTTTTGTTTTTTGCCACAACGTAAGCGGGGCTTTTGTCTTTCCAATCAAAGTCAACGATTCCGTCATAATAATATATGAGCGAATATCTTCTGCCAAAGTCGTAAACCGCCAGCGGCTTGTTGTTTTCTTTTGCGATTTTGGCGAATCTCATCAGGTCATTCTGGCCGAATTTGTAGTCGATTTGGAAACAGGTTTTTGTCAAAAACGCGGACATCATGGTGAAAAAGAATACGTAGCTTGCGAAAACAAGGATTCTTTTGTTTTTAAGCGCGCCTGTAATGCTCCCTGCGCCGAGGATTACCAGAAGCGCAATACACGGAAGCACTGCCGGTGAAATATCCGCGTAAAGCTGTTCAGGAAGGTATAATTTACAAAACGCCGCGCCAACGGCTGCAATCAGGCAGATTGCGCCGAAAATATAAACGGCAGGATTGATGAATTTTTTGTATTCGCCGTTTTTTATATAGCTGCTCCACACAAACGCCATGATGTTTGCGCTGAAAAAGTAAACCGGCAAAATATATGTAATGAGTTTTGTGCTTGAGACTGAGAAGAACAGGAATGTGAAGACGAAACCGATTGCATTGAGGATAAAAAACCGCCCCCTCACCCCGACCCTCTCCCGTAGGGCGAGGGAGAATAATGTTGCCGGTGTGAAAAGTATCCACGGCGCAAATCCCCACAGGAACGTCAGAATATAGAAATAAAACGGTTCACTTCGGTTTATCACCTCAGCGCCTGCAAAGCGCGCAAGGTGGTGTTTTATGATGTATTCGTCAAAAAACAGCGGGTCATACATTTTAAACATTGCAATGTGCCATGGAAGCACAATCAGCAAGAAAAGCAGTGCACCCGGCAAAATATATTGCGGTCTAAAAATTTCTTTGAATCTCTTGGCGGCGATTGAGGCGAAAAACATTGTGCCGAACGGGATTACAAACCCCGGGATTCCTTTGGCCATGACTGCTAGGCCCGAAAATATATAAAACAGCCACCAATAATACATTTTTGCCCCCCTTGCTAAAGGGTGGGCAGGGGGGGATTTTTCTTCCACAAAAAACGTCAAGAACCCGAACATTACGGCAAACCCTATGCACGTTGACACAACGATGTCGAGGATTGCAAATTTCGCAAGAATAGTAAATTCAAGGCTTGTAGCAAGAATCAGAGCGGCAATAACGCCATAGGAGCGCGAAACAACTTTTCTGCCGGTAAAATACAGTAAAAACGTCGAAAGGGTTCCGTAGA
>JAIRZW010000153.1 GCA_031267015.1 Heliobacteriaceae bacterium
CGCAATAAGCTTTGTGAACGGAAGGTCTGTCATTGACCCGGCAAAATGCAAAAACTGTGGGATGTGCGTGCCTGTCTGCCCTTATCAGGCCATTACGAAAATCATTGTACCGTGCGAAAAAGCCTGTCCGGTCAACGCAATCGGCAAAGACGAATCAGGTGATGTTAAAATTAATTTTGACAAATGTATTTTCTGCGGACGCTGCGTTGGCGCGTGTCCGTTCGGCGCAGTTCACGAAAAAAGCCAAATCGTGGATGTGATGAAGAATATTAAAGCCGGTAAGAAAATCATTGCAATGCTTGCCCCGTCGATTATGGGCCAGCTTCCGTGCACGCCGAAACAGCTTAATGAAGCCATTTTGCAGCTTGGATTTGACGAAGTTTACGAGGTTGCACAGGGCGCTGATATAACCACCCGTAATGAGGCTTTGGAATTTGAGGAGCGGCTTGAAGAAGGCGCGGAATTTATGACTACGTCGTGCTGTGCCGGCTATAACGAGTTAATCGCGAAGCATCTGTCCGAGATTAAGCCGTTCGCGTCGACCACGCAAACTCCGCTTTATTATACTGCCGAAATCGCGAAAAAAGAACACCCTGACGCGATTACGGTATTTTTCAGTCCTTGCGTGGCAAAGCGCCGCGAGGTTAAGCAAAACCCGAATATTGATTACTTGTTGAATTTCGAGGAGCTTGGCGCTTGGTTTGAGGCGCTGGACATGGATTTGAGCAAATGTGCGGAATCTGAATTCAAGACAGAAGCGTCTGCCCAGGGCCGGAATTTCGCCGTAACAGGTGGGGTTGCAGGCGCTGTTTGCGCGCTTTTGCCGGAAGACTTGCCGGTTCAGCCTGCGATAATCAACGGACTTGACAAAGACGCAATAAAAAACCTGAAAAAATACGCGGCAACAGGTATGTGTGAATGCGGCAACCTGGTTGAAGTTATGGCGTGTCCCGGCGGCTGCCTCGGCGGAAACGCAACAATTAACCCGTTTCGCTCCGCGTCAAAACAGTTAGAAGAATACGTCAAAAAAAGTAAGCACATATCTTAACTATCTGGGATTCGGACAATATTTGTATAAGAATTTTTGGAGTTTGTCAACTGTTTTATGTATAATGGTTTTATGGCATGTAAACGGAAAATAAGTATAATCGGCTCCACCGGCTCAATCGGAACCCAGGCGCTTGAAGTTTTGGAAAAGTTACAGGATAAGTTTGAGATTATTGCGCTTGCCGGCGGAGATAATATCGTGCTTTTGAAACAGCAGGCACAAAAGTTTAAGCCGCGCTATGTTGTCAGCAGGGCTGACAACAACGGGCTTGAGAGAATCTGCTCGGACAAAGAAAACGATATTATTCTTATGGCGGTTTCGGGCAAGGTTGGGCTTAAGCCGACTTTGACAGCGATTGAAAACGGCATTGATATTGCGCTTGCAAACAAGGAAACCCTTGTTATGGCAGGCGAAATAGTCATGCAGCGTGCACGCGAAAATAACGTTAACATAATCCCGGTTGACAGCGAACATTCCGCGATTCACCAGTGTGTGAAGGACATTTCGCAGGTTGACAAATTAATCATAACCGCAAGCGGCGGTCCGTTTTTGCACAAGAGCACGGAAAATGTTACGGTGGAACAAACGCTTTTGCACCCGCGCTGGAAAATGGGCAAAAAAATTACTGTAGACAGCGCAACCCTGATGAACAAAGGGCTTGAGATAATTGAGGCGCATCATTTGTTCGGGTTTGACTACGACAAAATCGAAGTGGTAATCCACCCGCAAAGCATTGTGCATTCGGCGATTGAGTACAAAGACGGCAGCGTTATTGCGCAGCTGGGCCTGCCGAGCATGCATATTCCGATTCAGTATGCGCTGTCGTACCCTGAGCGCTTTGAAGGAATCAAATCAAAAAGTTTCAGCTTTACAGAGGCAGCGCGGCTGGATTTTGAAAAGCCTGATTTAGCGAAGTTTCCGGCGCTTGCGCTTGCATACGAAGCCGGCAAAACGGGCGGCACGGCTCCGGCGGTCTTAAATGCCGCAAACGAGGAGGCTGTGTACGCTTTCCTTGAAGGGAAAATAAAGCTTAACGACATTTACAAAATAACCGAAATGGCGCTGTCATCGCATAATGTAATTCAAAACCCGACACTGGATGAAATTTTGGCGATTGACGCAGAAGTACGCATTAAAATTTTCTCTTGACAAACTTTTAATTTTCTTATACAATCATGGGTAGTTACAATTTGTAATAGGAGAAAAGTATGAGAAAAGCATTTACGCTGGCGGAAGTTCTGATTACACTCGGCATTATCGGAGTTGTGGCGGCATTGACAATGCCGGTGTTGATAACTCACTACAAGAAAAATGTTCTGATAACAAGAATGAAGAAATTTTATTCTGTATTAAACCAAGCTGTTAATATGAAAATAGCACAGGACGGAGAGCTTGATGGGTCTGTACTTACAGCAGTCAATGACCCAGATGTTGCAATGAATTTTTTCGATGTAAACTATGCACCTTATATGAAAGTTGTTGAAAAGACAAAAACACCTAAAGGCATGGCCGCTGCTTTTCCTGACGGTTCAGGGTTATATTTAAGAAAAGACAGTTGTGAACTGCTGTCTACAGCTTGTACCTACGTGATTTTCTGTGTTGACTATAAGAAATGTACAACTGTAGATGAGACTGTGTCGCCATGGCAAGCAGTTGACGGCAAGGAGCTTTTTTCTTTTGGTGGGACAGACGGCAACTATCCGACTGATGTGGGTGATGACAGAGAAACCATACTAAATAACTGTAAGGGTCCTTATCCCGGAGCGTGCACAACGCTTATTGTGCATGACGGCTGGGAAATTAAGGATGACTATCCGTGGTAATTTACGACCTTGAACCCCCTCACCCCGGCACTTACGTACCTTCCCTCTCCCACAGGGGGAGAGGGAGAATTTCAAAACCTAATTGAAGTGGATGATTATCCGTTTAAGTTTTAATTGCTTCGTAACACTCGCCGCAGATTGTTTCGTGGCCGGCAATATTGCCGAGTTCACGGTATTTCCAGCAGCGCTCGCACTTCTGGCCCCCGGCGGCCGTCACCAATACAGTGTAACCGTCTTCGGTATACTCGTTGAGAACGTTTTCAGGTGGACAAGTATAAATTTGGGATACTATAAAAATATCAGCAAGCTCTTTTGCACTTGCATTCAGGTCAGCATTTATATAAACCGCGGCCTCCAAAGAGCTTCCGATTTTTTTGTCCGCGCGAAGCGGCTCGATTGCGCGGGTTACGACCTCGCGGACTTTAAGAATCTCTGCAAAATCCTGCGCCAGTGCCGCGTTCGTCCATTTTTCATTTACTCCAGGCCAATCGGACAACAGAATGCTTTCTAAGCCGTTGCGCTGGTTTTCAGGCGTGTTCTGCCAAATGTCTTCTGCCTGGTGAGGCATTACAGGAACCAAAATCCGTACAAGCGTCTGCATAATCTCAAACAGCACGGTCTGGCATGCCCGGCGCGACAAAGATTTTTTGCCGGCTGTGTAAAGTCTGTCCTTCACAATATCAAGGTAGAACGAGCTTAAATCAACTGCCGCAAAGTTCTGCAAGTGCTGGAAGTATTTATAAAATTCGTAATTCTCAAACGCTTCGGTGACGTTCGCAACAAGCTGGTTAAGCTTGTCCAGCGCGAATTTGTCAATGTTTTTCAGTTCGTCATACTGAACATAGTCAACAGCAGGGTCGAAATCAAACAGGTTGCCGAGCAGGAAACGGCTCGTATTGCGAATTTTTTTGAAAATTTCTACAAGATTGCCGACAATGCTTTGACCGATTCTGATGTCGTTCCTGTAATCTACCGAAGCCGCCCAAAGCCGCAGCACATCAGTGCCATAGACTTTTATAATTTCTTCCGGAGTAACAGTATTGCCGAGCGACTTGGACATTTTTTTGCCTTCGGAATCCATTACAAATCCGTGCGTGAGAACTGTTTTGTAAGGCGCTTTGCCGGTAACCGCAACTGACGTCAGAAGCGATGACTGGAACCACCCGCGGTGCTGGTCAGAACCCTCAAGGTACATGCCGACCGGCGCATGGCCGAGTTCGGAATTGCGCGTTTCCACGACCGCATGCCAGCTTACACCGGAATCAAACCACACATCCATGATGTCGTTTTCCTTAGTAAAACGGTTGAGGGTCGAGAGTTGAGGGTTGAGAGTTTCATTAGTATTGCCGCAATGCGGGCATTTGAAATCTTTTGGAAGTAATTCTTCTGTACTTAATTTAACCCACGCATCCGAAGATTCTTTTTCAAAGATTTGAGCGACATGTTCGATTGTTTCCGGGGTTACGACGGCGTTTTCACATTTT
>JAIRZW010000158.1 GCA_031267015.1 Heliobacteriaceae bacterium
TAAATTTATCAGAACATTTATTTTATTAATCTTTTTCATGCTATCGCTAACGTGCGCACACGCTCTGGTTTGCTTTGTATATATTAACGTTAAAAACAACGACTCTGCCGGAATGAAAAAATGGTTTGAAAACGGTGTCAGAAAGCTTCATCCGGAAATGAAAAAGCAGTTTGAAAAAAACGGGATTTACGATAATGTGAATCCCGACCCCGTGATTTTCTTTTGGGGTGATAAAAGCAAAGACGATTTAAAGTTTGTGGAAAATCAGCTCAATCTGATTAAGTCGCCTGCATTCTCAAGCAAAGTGCGGCAAGTGCTTACGATGTTTCTGCATGACGCAATTTGGGTTCAAAAGCCGCACAACATGAATCCCATAATCACCGATTTAAACACTCTTGTCAAAAGCGAACACGCAAAAGGCAATCAGGTAGTACTTTTTGGCTATTCTGCCGGAAGCTTTGTGACTTATGAATATATGTTCAATATGCTGCCATATGCGCACGGCGCCTGTCTTGCCGAAAACTGCATACCTGCGGACGTTCTCAAGGGTGTGGTGAACTTTGCCAGCCCGCTGCCGCTGTTCTACTCTGACATGGCGGATTATGAAAGCGCCTATCTTGCCGGAATGCTTAAATATATTCTTGAAAACGGAATTTTCTGGATTACGGTGAACTACCGCGAAGACCCGCTGGGATTCCCGGCAATGGGGAATTTTACCAATGCGGAATTTGAAAAAATTACTAAAGTGGCGCTAGATTCGCCGTCCGGCTTTATTTTTGACAACTCCAAAACCCACAGCCGCAGGCCGGTCGTGCTTACGCATACCTCATATTGGAGCACCAAAAATACTTTTGCCAAAGCCGTTGCCAAAACTTATCTTGAAGGCCGTAATTTCCGGTACGACCCTGAAGCGCAGGCGAAAATGCTCGAAAAACAAAAAAAATATGAAATTAAAGGAGGCAGCGATGAACTTTAGCGGCGGAGCGCAGTTTGATCCGGGATTTATACGGCATCTGACGGCGTTTGTGCCGACGATTGAATACATGTATTCGACAATCGAACGGTTTAAAAACTTTGGCCAAAAAAAACTCCAATTCAAAATGTTTTACCCGAAAATCCAAGCACTTTTGAGTAATTACATCGGGTTTTATCTGGGCTGCATGCTTTGGGCCGCTTATATCAAGGGACTGGACAACAAACCCGTTTTGAATAACCTCTGCTTTGGCGGGGAATATTCAGAGGCCGAAAGCTTGGAAGAAGTTAATTTTGTCATTGAATATATTGACAAGTTTGCAAAAGATGTTAAATATTATTTGGGACAAAACTTTTCTATTGACTCGTCAAGCAAAAATATTCTTGCTGCTTACGCGGAATTTCTGAAATTAAACCGCGGGTTTACGCAGGTTCAAACGACCAATGACTTGCTGCTCCCGGACAGCTTTAAGCCTCTGCACGAGCCGGAAGCGGTTTTGGCCGTTGTTGAAAAAGTTACGGAAACAGGCGACTTTACGCAGTTTTACAAGCTTTATGAGAAGTTATTATAACCTTTTCCCCTCTCCCCTACGTGGGAGAGGGGTAGGGGAGAGGGGGGTTAATGCAATTAAAAACAAAGCTTTATCAGATGTTCATTCTCGGAACTGTTGGCGGGGGTTACAAAGCCGCGCTCAAACAGGGGCTCGGCGGAATGATATTTTTCACGTATGACATCCAAAGCACTGAGCAGTTTACTGCGTTGGTTGAAGATATCCGCTCCGAGGCAAAAATCCCGCCATTTCTTTCAATCGACCAGGAAGGCGGCAGGGTTGAGCGCACTGAAAATATTCACCGCGGCAAAAAATACCTCTCCGCAAAATACGCTTTTACGGATTGCGGGCAGAGGGCCGAAGACTTTTTGCGCGCTCAAACCCAAGAAATCGCGCAGGAATTGAAAAGTTACGGCCTGAACCTGAATTTTGCGCCCTGTGTGGACGTAAACACCAACCCAAACAACCCGATTATCGGTGAACGCGCGTTTTCAGACAACCCCGAAGACGTTATTCGTGCTGAAAAAATTGTTGTGCAAACCTATCTTGACAACGGCATCATCCCTTGTTTAAAGCACTACCCGGGCCACGGCGACGCGAACGCTGACAGCCACTTAACCCTTCCGACAATCGACAAAACGCTTGAGGAAATGCAGCCGCACCTTGCGCCTTTCGCCGCCGCCGTAAACGCCTCCCTTGCAAGGGGGGTCAGGGGGGATTTTATGATTATGGCCGGACACCTTCACTGCACTTGCTTTGACAAGGACGAAATCCCGGCGTCTTTGAGCAAAAATGCGCTTGATTATTTGCGAAATGAAATCGGTTTTGACAGTGTAATTATTTCAGACGACATGGTTATGCGCAGCGCAGACACGCCGGACGCGGTTGAACGCGGAATCCGCGCCGGGCTGAACATGTTCATCTACCGCAATTCAACCCCTGAAACAATCGAAATAATTGAAGCCCTCGCCCTCAAAGCCGAAAACGACCCGGAACTTCGTGAAAACATTGAAAAGTCTTATGAAAAAATCCGCAAAGCAAAGGGCTGATATAATCAGCCCGAAATCTGTGAGTAAATGTTATTTATAAATCCTTAGATGAAGAACTTTCCAGCGCCTTTGGTGAAAAATTCTTCCATATTGTTTGTTGTTGTTAATTCGTCGATTCCGCGTTCCGCTGATGTTACGTTCGCAGCTATGCGCGCATAAACTTCTTTTGAAGGCATTGGAGCCTTAATCCCTGCCAGTGCGAAAAGCTGTGCAAGCTCTGCCGCGTCTTCTTTTGCTATCGCAGTTTTTACGATGTGGCGGCCAACATAAGAAGGCTGGTCAAGAAGTTTTGCGCCAAGTTCTTTTGTTTCAGGCTTCACAGCAGGTGCTTCCGCTTTTGCCGCCTGCGCCTGTTTAGCTTCTGTTTGAACTTCGATTTTTTTGCCTGTTCCAAAAATTAGGTTCTTTTTAATTTCCATTTTTCCATTCTCCGATTGCTTGGTTGCTCGCTTTTAACGGCGTTTCGGTCTTTGCCTTCGCAAAGCCCTCCAGCCTCAGCTCGCAATCCGCTTACTCACATTAAATATATCGGTATTTTTTTAATAAACTTTAATGATTTTGCAAAATTCGCAGGGAATTTGTTACAAAAGTTAATATTACGGAAAAACAAAAGGCAGACGGATGTCTGCCTCAAAATTTGTGAGTAAAATGTTTATTTAGAAAAACTTATTATGCAAAGAAACTGTCAAGGTTCGCAAATCCATTGCTAGCTAATAGTGTTTCTGCATTGCCTTTGGTTAATTCGCAGTCAATACAATGTTCAATTTCCGGTACATCTTCTGACATACGCGCTACTGATACAGACGGAAATGTCATATTTGGATTTGTACGAAATTGTGCTAAATATCGGCAATCTTCAATGTTTTCTGCCTGACGCGCAGCTTCAACCTGTGCCCGGCCTTCAACTTCAAGTCCCTGTTGTGAACTTGCTTCAACTGTTTTAGATTCTGCAATCTGAACAGTACCATTGGTTATCCCAGTTGCCGTACCTAAAGATGATAATTGTGCCGGAATACTTCTAAAATTTCCTAGGCCTGGTAAATTTCTGCTAAAATTTGTGTAATCTTCAAATCCCATTGTTTGACTCTCCTATTGTTTTACTCACATTGTGCTATACTTTTTTTATCTTTCCTATGAAAAATTGATTTCCATACTTATATAAAGTTTTTTAGTATATCAAAATTGCGTAGGTGATATATATTTTATATATATCTGTTACAAATGTTTACATTCTTGCCAAAAAACCTAGCCACCTGGGTAGTATGACCGCGTATATATTCTGGTAACATGGACTTATCAGAAGGAAGTTTGAAATGGATTACGGACGCCAAAATAATAAATTGACCGCACGAGAACTTGAAGTTCTTAAACTTATTGTACATGGCAAAAGCAACAGCGAAATTGCAAAAGACCTTAATATTACGCATCACACTGTAAAGGCCCACGTCAGCTCGATTTTAAGAAAGTTTAACGTGGAAACCAGAGTGGAAGCCGTTATTGCCGCAATGCGGGCGAAAATAATTGACTAACATACGTCATGCCGGATTTATTCCGGCATCTCCGCGTAGCGGTCAATGCTTGAGACCCCGCAACAAGTGCGGGGTGACGTGGAGGGGGTTAGTCCTCGTCCAGCGAAAGCACGGCCATAAAGGCTTCTTGCGGAACCTCTACGCGGCCGACTGATTTCATGCGCTTTTTACCTTTTTTCTGTTTCTCAAGAAGCTTACGTTTGCGCGAAATGTCGCCGCCGTAACACTTGTCCAAAACGTTTTTGCGCATTGCCTTAATGTTGTTGCGCGCGATTACACGGCCGCCGATTGCCGCCTGAATCGCTACCTCAAACATCTGCCGCGGAATAATCTCTTTTAATTTAATGGTCAATTTTTGCCCGATGTAATAAGCGCTGTCCGCGTGGCAAATCACCGAAAGCGCGTCCACGACTTCACCTGCAAGCATTATATCAAGCTTCACAAGGTTTGAGCGCTTGTAGTCTTTGAATTCGTAATCCATGCTTGCATAGCCTCTCGAGCGCGATTTTAGCTGGTCGTAGAAGTCTGTGATAACTTCGCTCAGCGGGATTTCGTATTCCAAATTCGCTCGGGTTTTGTCAATGTAGGACATGTTGACGAAGATTCCGCGTTTGGTCTGCGAAAGGTCCATAAGCGTGCCTACGTAGTCATTTGGGGTGATTATGGAAACCTTAACATAAGGCTCCTCAATGTATTCGCGCATGGCCGGCGGCGGAAGATTCGCGGGATTGTCGATGTCAAGCACTTTTCCGTCTGTGGTGTGAACCTTATAAACAACCGACGGCGCAGTTGTGATTAGCGCAAGGTCGTATTCGCGCTCAAGCCGCTCCTGCGCGATTTCCATGTGAAGCATTCCCAAAAACCCGCACCTAAAGCCAAAACCCAAAGCTGACGAGGTTTCCGGCTCAAACGTAATACTGCTGTCATTGAGTTTTAATTTTTCAAGCGCTTCTTTCAGGTCATGGTATTCGTCGTTATCAACCGGATACATGCCGGAAAACACCATTGGCAGGGCTTCTTTGTAACCCGGCAGCGGCCGGGC
>JAIRZW010000047.1 GCA_031267015.1 Heliobacteriaceae bacterium
TGGCACATGAACAAGAAGGATTATGCACAGCTATGAAACAAGCCGGTTCATTACTGGTCGTAGAGTGATTTTTGGCCTAAAAAGATACATTCTTTTTCTTGGTTGTGGCTAGTTAAATATATAATTACCTAAATTATTAAAAAAGGCGCCGAAGGCGCCTTTTTTTACGAAATAAGTTCTTTAACCTCGCCGGCAAGGTTTTTGTTATCAAGCTTGATTCCGGGTCCCATTGTCGTTGCCAGATAAACTGACTTAACATAGGTTCCTTTTGCCGCTGAAGGTTTCGCTTTTAAAATAGCATCCGCAAGAGTTGCGAAGTTTGTGAGCAAGTCCGCTTCTTTGAATTGGACTTTACCGATAGGGCAGTGAATCATGCCCTGTTTGTCCGCACGGAACTCGACTTTACCTGCTTTTGCGTCCTTTACAGCATTTTTAATGTCAAGCGTTACTGTTCCTGTTTTAGGGTTTGGCATCAAGCCTTTCGGACCCAAAACACGTCCGATTTTACCTAAAGCGCCCATCATATCAGGCGTTGCAATAAGCGTGTCAAATTCAAACCAGCCGCCGGAGATTTTGTCGATAATGTCGTCTTCACCGTAAAAGTCAGCGCCGGCGTCTTTTGCCTCGGTAACTTTCGCGCCTTTAGCGATTACGCAAACGCGGATATCTTTGCCCAGACCCGCCGGAAGAACCGTGGTTGAACGGATTTGCTGGTCGGCTTGTCTTACGTCAATGCCTAATCTCATGTGGCATTCGACTGTTTCGTTGAATTTTGAAACTTCTTTTGAAATTTCCTGTAATTTTTTAACTGCTTCAACTGCTGACGACGGCTGTGCAAAGCCTTCCAGCAGTTCTTTAATTTTCTTTTGTTTTTTAGTTAGTTTTGCCATTTCTTTTTATCCTTTCATGGTCTTAGCGGGCTGACGCCCTCCCATTTTTTACCCCTCTTTTACTGTAACACCCATTGCGCGGCATGAACCTTTAATCATGTTCACGGCTGATTCTAACGAGGTTGCGTTTAAGTCTTCCATTTTAGTTTTAGCGATTTCTTCAAGCTGTGCAATCGTGATTTCGCCGACTTTGTCTTTGTTCGGTACTGCCGAACCCTTTGGTATGCCGATTGCTTTCTTAATCAACACCGGCGCAGGCGGTGATTTTGTTACGAACGAGAAGCTTCTGTCCTCGTAAACGTCAATCACAACAGGGATAATGTATCCTGCCTGGGCTTCTGTTTTTGCGTTGAACTGTTTGCAAAAATCCATGATATTCACCCCGTGCTGACCGAGCGCCGGCCCGACCGGAGGTGACGGATTTGCTTTGCCTGCTTCGATTTGAAGCTTAATTTTTCCTACTACTTTTTTTGCCATGTTTTTCTCCTTTTGTGGTTCCAGCGGGTTTTGCCCTTCCACGTTTTTTACTTGGTTGCCCCATCACCCTAGCCCTCTCCCGTGGGGAGAGGGGATGAGATTTTATAGTTTGCTAATTTGTTTATATTCCAGCTCAACCGGTGTTTCGCGGCCGAAGATGGATACGTTTGCACGTAATTTTGATTTATCAGGGTAAACTTCAATAATATCCGCAACAAAGTCTGCGAACGGCCCTGATATAATTCTGACTTTATCACCCGGTTTGACGTCGAGTTCAATTTTCTGGGTTGTTGAAGTCGAACGGTTAATAATTTTTTTGATTTCGCTGTCACGCGCAGGGATAGGGCGTTTTGCCGAACCAACGAACTTCGTAACGCCTGCGGTATGACGTACAACGTACCAGCTGTCCTCGTCCATAATCATTTCAACAAGCACATAGCCCGGGAAGATTTTTTCTTCTTTTTCCTGTTTTTTACCGCCTTTAAGCTGTGTGACTGTCTTTTGCGGAACCTCTACACGGAAGATTTTTTCGCCCATGTTCATATATTCAATACGTTTTTCGAGGTTAACCTTAACCTTGTTTTCGTGTCCCGAGTATGTGTGGACAATGTACCAGCGTTTTTGTGATTTTTTTGCTTTCTTTTCTGCCGTCGCCGCTTCGGTTTGAACCACTTGGGTTGCTTTTTCCTCGTCGAGGATTTCTTCCATAGATTTTTCTTTTTTCGCCATTTTTTATCCTTTTATTTGATTAAGCCAAACAGGCCTTTGAAAATTATATCTACAATATAAATGAACAAGGTCAGCACAAACACAATAGCGACGACAAAAACGGTTTCGGCAACGACCTGGCGTTTTTCAGGCCAGCTTATTTTACCCCATTCGCTTCTTACGCCTCTGAAATATGTTTGTATTGTGTTTATTGTATCATTCATCTGTTTTCCTTACTTATAACCCGCGCCCTGAAGGACTCGAACCTCCGACATGCGGCTTTGGAGACCGCCGTTCTACCAACTGAACTAAGGACGCGTATTTCGCTCAGTTGATAGTTGACTCTATCAACTATCAACTTTATTTAGTTTCTTTGTGTACAGTTGTTTTCCGGCATCTTGAACAATATTTTTTAAGTTCAAGACGTTCTTTGATATTTTTTTTGTTTTTAGTTGTTGTGTAGTTGCGCTCTTTGCATTCTTCGCAAGCCATAACTACCATTTTGTCTACTCTGCCTTTAATGCCCATTTTGTATTCCTTTTCTTGCTGTAACATATAAAACTTGACGAAAATCCAAGTTTCTACGTGCGTAGCACCCTTTAAAAAAGAAGGGTCTTACAACGCCTTCTCCCATAATTTCACTCTAAAACAAACATAAAATAAATGCAAATATTTTTTTTACATTAGTTAATCTATTTTAGCTCTTTCCAGAAATTTTCATCTGTAAATGCGTAATATGCACAGGCAATACCGTTTTCTGCATTGGTTGATGTTTGTGAACAATAAGTATTTTTGTCGGTAAACATTGTTCCCTCAGCGCCCATAGGCAAAAGTTTGCCGTCATTCATCAACTGGAATGTGAATAAATCCCATCCCCATTTGTTCGGTTTCTTTTTGTACCCGTTCACATCAACCGAAATTAACGGCCCGTATTCCTCAATCATAATGAAAGTGCCGTCATTTAATATAAACTGTCCGTTATCAAGCTTATATGAATAAACAGTATTTCCGTTGAAAGTTTTGTAATCTTTTATCCGATACGATAAACCATTTTCGTCCGGTGCATTGTCACGGCTGACACAGTTTGAGTGCGGACAGCCTTTTGTGATGTTTAAGTGCTGTAAAAGCAAATTATAAAAATGTATCCCGCTTGCTCCGGCATAATTTGCCGCAATAACGGTTTCGCCGTTTTCATGAGATGCTTTTTGAAGTGCGCTTTGCAAGACAG
>JAIRZW010000125.1 GCA_031267015.1 Heliobacteriaceae bacterium
TTAAAACAGAATTTGACAATGCAGACAGCCGCGCTTGCGGGTAATGAAAAAGCCATGCAGACCGAGAAAACAGGCCAGATTATAAGCATGACCGGTTCCGGCGTAAGCGCGATTGGCGCTGTTGTGGCATGTATTCCGACTCAGCAGGCAACCGGCGCAGCAATCTCTGCGGGCGGCGGCGTAATTTCCGTGGGCGGCAACGCGACTTCAATGAGCGGTGCCCAGTCACGCGGTGATATAAGCACGGCTTCCGCACACATGCAAAACGCTTCAGCCAATGTAACTGCTGCCGCACAGAACAGCCGCATTGCTTATAATGGTTTTAGTAAATCAGAAAAACAAAGCACAAGCCAAAATAAAACAACCTCATCTAATATTTCAAAATCCCAACAGCAGTCGCAGCAGCTGGCGGGCGCTTACGGACAAGTACAAGGCCAATTACAGCAACAGAATCCGATAACGGGAAGTTACGGTAAACAGCCGCAAATGGCATAAAAAAAAGACACCTCCCCGGTGTCTTTTTGATTACTCCCCGTAAGCCTTAACCGTAAACTTTTTGACTCCGAGAATGTTCTTCGTGATGGTGTCGTAGAATGCAAGTTCTTCGATATCACCGTTTCTCATGGCGTCTTTAATGCCGCATTCGCCTGTTGCGACAAGCCCCCACCAGCTTCTGCAGCTTGCACAGCCGGATTTTGCGGGCGCTGCCTCACTTGAGCCGCCGCCCGGCTCTGTTGCGTGGTCGTAAATAAGCCCGTAAACACCCTCGGCGTTGGCACATAACCCTGTCGCAGCAATCATTGCTGCCAATACTAGAAATTTTTTCATGGTAAATCCTTTCTCTTTCTTACACTTACATGATTAAAAAATTATTTCCGGGTTTCAATTACCGACCCCGACTATTTTTACGAAACGTCATTGCGAGGAGGCAAAGCCGACGAAGCAATCTCATTATTTTTATGCTAAAATAATTTTGAAGAGAGGATTTTAATATGCAGGTATCATTAAACTGGTTAAACGAATTTGTAGACTTATCGGACTTTGACGTGAAGCAGATAGCTCATGAGCTTACGATGAGCGGGCTTGAGGTCGAGGAAATCGAAGAAATCAGAGCAAAATTCACTAATATAAAAACGGTAAAGATTGAGAAAATCGACGCCCACCCGAATTCGGACAGACTTCACCTTGTGACGGTAAACACCGGAGCTGGGACGAAAACGGTTGTCTGCGGGGCGCAAAACATTGCCAAAGGTCAGATTGTGCCTTACGCGTCCGTCGGAAGCCGGGTTTTGGACCGCAAGACAGGTGAAATGTTTGCGCTCACCCCTGCCGTAATCCGCGGGGTCGAATCACAGGGTATGCTTTGCTCTGCCGACGAATTGGGCGTTAGTGAGCGCGGTTACCAAGACGAAGACGGAATCCTAATCCTCAACCGCATTTTCAAAGACGTGGAAATCGGCGTTGATGTTGAAAAGCTTTTGGGCTTTGAAGAAGATTATATTTTGCACGCAGCCCCGACCGCAAACCGCGGCGACCAAATGTCCGTAATCGGTGTAGCAAGAGAGCTCAGCGCAATCTTTAACCGACCATTAAAATCCAACTTATCAACTCATCAACTTATCAACTTATCAACCGATTTCCGTGTAGAAATCCTAAATCCTGATGTTTGCACCTACTACTCTGCGGGCGTTTTGAAGAACATCAAAATCAAGCCGTCGCCGGACTGGATGCAAAAACGGCTTTTAGCGTCCGGGATTCGGGCGATTAATAACGTTGTTGATATAACGAATTACGTGCTCATGGAGTACGGAACCCCGCTCCACGCGTTCGATTTGAACAAACTGGACGGCTATTTATGTGTGCGTCGTGCAAAAGAAGGCGAAAAGCTGGTTACGCTTGACGAAGTCGAGCGCACTTTAACCACTGACAGCGTTTTAATCGCTGCAAAAGACAAAGGCGTGTGTTTAGCGGGCGTTTTCGGGGGCGCGAATTCAGAAGTCGACGCAAACACAACCGCTCTGGCTTTAGAAGCAGCGTATTTCAACCCTGCAAGCACCAGAAAATCCGCGCGCAGCGTGGGCTACCGTTCGGAAGCTTCCGCACGGTTCGAGCGCGGCGTGGATATTGAAATGGTTAAACCGGCATTGCTGCGTGCAATGCAGCTTTTGACCGAGCTTGCTGACGCAAAAGCCGAAGGCATTGCCGAAGCCGGCTGCAACAAGGTCGAAACCCCCGAAATAACCCTTCGTTATTCGCAGGTAAAACGTATTCTCGGGGCTCAAGTCGCGCCAATGCGCTGTGACCAGATTCTTGAGAACCTCGGGTTTGAAAAGCTTGGCGGCAATGACAGTGCGGCAAAGTTCAAAATCCCGTCCTGGCGTGCTTATGACGTGTCGCGCGAAATCGACTTAATCGAAGAAGTCGCGCGGATTAACGGCTACGACAAGATTGCGCCAACCCTGCCGGGCAAAACCGTGACGCCAAACATTTCGCTTGAGGAGCGTATAATCAAAAAAATCCACGAAATTATGCTGTCAAGCGGGTTTGATGAGATTCAGACGAGTTCTCTAATCGGAAAACCTTTGCTGGACAAGTTCGGAATTCCTTATGAAGCTGAAAAGGCGGTTGAGGTCTTGAATTCCGCAAGCGAAGAACACACCATGCTTCGTCAAACCCTTGCCGCAAGCGTTTTAAACTGCATGAAATACAATTACGACAACGGCCAGAAGAATTTTTGGGCTTACGAAATCGGCAAAACCTACTATAAGGAGCGCGAAGCGACTGAGAAAGACACTGGCGTGCGCGAAAACACAGTGCTTGCGGGCGTTGTAACCGGCGAAATCGAAAATTCCAAATGGCAGGAAAAACTTCAAACCGACTTCTACACGGTCAAAGGCGTTTTTGAAAAACTGTTTGAAGAATTGGGCGTGGAAAAACGGATTAAGCTGATTCCGCTTGAGGACTCTGACCTGAAAGCATCTCACACAACGCTTCACCCGTACAGAAGTGCGGTTGTGACGATTCTCGGCCAAAAGCCGCAAGCGTCCGGCTATTTCGGCCAGCTTCACCCGCTTGTGAAAGACAAATTAAAACTGAATCAGGATGCGTTTTTCTTCCAAATTGATTTAGACGCAATAATTTCTATCATCAAGGAGGCAACGCCGCGGTTCAGGAAGCTTGCGCAGTTCCCGGAAGTCCGCCGCGACTTGGCGTTTGTCATTGACGAAAAAGTGAGTTATGATGATATTCAGAAGGTAATCAAAGGCGCGGTTGCGCAAAATATCTTTAGAGGCAGCGAAGTTTTCGATGTTTACCACGGCGCGAACATTGAAAAAGGCTTCAAGAGCCTTGCATTCCGCATAAAGATGCAGGACGAGAGCGCGACTTTGACCGACGAAATCATCGACGCGCAGATGAAATCAGTGCGCGATAAACTTCAAAAAGCTTACTCAGGCATTGCATTCAGGGAGTGAAAACATGAAAAGAATATTATTAATATTATCAATACTTCTGCTCGGGCATCAGGCGTTTGCGCTGGATGTGATTCCAACGCGGGTGAGCGTAAGGTTTATGGGTACTTTGGGGGTTTATCAGGCAGCTGACGGTGTGGTTTTGCGCCAAGGCCCGGGCGAAAAATACCCTGTAATCCACAGTATTCAATGGAAAGGCAATGACATTTTTCCCGAACCCATGAGCGCTGAGGAATTATTTGTGGTCTATATTCCGTCCAAAGGCTTTGCGCTTTTTGCGGTTACGGACGAAACCGAGGATTGGGTTGAGGTGATTTACAACAACAAAACCGGCGCAAAAGGCTGGATTCATAAGGACGACCCGTATAAATTCATGAGCTGGGTTTATTTTTTCAACGCATACGGCAAGAAATACGGGCTGAATATGTTGAATGGCGTGCCTGAAAAGGTTTTGGAGATTCACAGTGCTCCAGAGGACGCGTCGCAAGTGATAGGGCGCATTAATCACCCGCAAAAAATCAATTTGAACGTAATCCGCGGCAACTGGGCGCTGGTAAACGTCTATGACATGGACAGAATCCCTAAAACCGGTTTCGTCCGCTGGCGCGGCGAGGACGGCACGAAATACTTTTTTCCTGCTGTAAAATAGAATTGACGAACCCAAACCAGCGGTAATAAAGATGTTAGATTTAGAAGAATTAGTAAAGGCATATAAAGACTGCAGAAGCAATAAGCGTAATACCATAAACGCACTGGCGTTTGAGTTCGATTTGGAAGATAAAATTTTGCGGTTGTATAACGAGTTAAAATCCGGAACTTATAAAATAGGGAGCAGCGTATGTTTTATTGTACTTTTTCCGAAAGTACGCGAAGTATGGGCAGCGGATTTTAATGACAGAGTGGTACACCATCTTGTATACAACCGGATTAAGGATAGGTTTTATAACAGGTTTATCCCGACGACTTACAGCTGTATACCAAAACGGGGGACATTGAAAGCGGGCCTGTGCGTTGAAAAGATGGCTCGCAGCGTTACCCGGAATTACACAAGGCCGGCATATTATCTAAAAGCGGACTTGCAGAATTTTTTTGTAAGTATAGATAAAGCGGTTTTAATGAAAGAGCTTGAGCGATATGTTCATGAGGAGTGGATTTTAAAGCTGTTGCGTCAGATAGTATGGAATGACCCGCGTGAAAGCGTATACATAAAATCACCGTCATGGAAGTTCAAAAAGCTTGCGTCACACAAGAGCCTGTGGAATAGCGATAACTCAAAAGGTCTGCCAATCGGGAACTTAACGAGCCAGTTTTTCAGCAACGTTTATTTGAATATTCTAGACCAGTATGTGAAGCACCATTTGAAATGCAAATATTATTGCAGGTATGTGGATGATTTTATTATAATGAGTGACGACCCTCACCAATTAAACGAATGGCACAAGGATTTGGCAAAATTTTTGCAGGAACGTCTTGCGCTGACGCTTCATCCGAATAAAAAATCAATAAACAAAATTGAGCGCGGGATAGATTTTGTAGGGTTTGTAGTAAAGCCTTATCGCATGGTTCTGCGCCAGAAGACTTTGAAGCGGCTGTTTAAGCGGATACGTGAGTTCAAAGAGTCGCCGGTATGGTTTTACCCAAAGGAAATGCTGGCATTTCGGAATTCGGTAAACAGTTATTTAGGTATGCTGCGCGGGATTAGCGGATACAACATGCGCAGGAAGATATGTTTGGAATGTATTAATTTATTTATTGGCTGTGATGAGGAGTTTACTAAGTTGATTTACAGGGGTTGAAATTTAAAAAAAGTCGGTTATAATAAAAAAAGGAGCGAGGTAAGCGCTAACTTACCTCATAAAACGCCCCTAACGTGGTTTAAGTGCTAGTATTATCAGTAAAATGAGTACTAGCGCTTTTTGCCTTCTTTTGCCGAAATCTTTGATTTCGTGCAAAATGGCCTCACGACAAAAAGGCTATTTACACGATTATGCAAAATAATCAAATAGTGAGCTAGTAATACTGAATTCCATGCTACCTAAATCCTACAAAAATAGGAAAGCGTCATTGCGAGGCGTAAGCCGAAGCAATCCAGAAATCAGCAGTAGTAAAAATACTGGTTTTACTCGCAATGAGGCGGGGGGTTGAAATTTAAAAAAAGTCGGTTATAATAAAAAAAGGAGCAGAGGATGCGTTAACATCCTCCTTGAACGCCCCTACTTTAACAGTGAAAGCGCTATGATTATCATTAAGATAAGCCATAGTGCTTTTTCAGTAATACTGAAATTCACTTTTATCACCTCCCTTCTTGGCTTTTCATCCTGCAGAAATGTTGTTCCAAGCGAGAGTAGATTGCAGAGGCGTGCTCCGAAATTATAATACCAAATAAAATTACGAATTAAATCCTACAAAAATCGGAAAGCGTCATTGCGAGGCGTCAGCCGAAGCAATCCAGAATTTACAACGGCCGCTTCCTGGATTGCGGCGCTCCCGCCAGCTCGACCGCTGGTGGTCGCTCGCAATGACGGGGGGGGGTTGAAATTTAAAAAAAGTCGGTTATAATAAAAAAAGGAGCGAGGTAAGCTCTAACTTACCTCATAAAACGCCCCTATTTTTTGGAAAGAAGCGCTGATATTATCAACAAGATAATGGTTAGCGCTTTTTCAGTAATACTGAATTCCATGCTTATCACCCCCTTTCTTTCAGTTTATCCAGATTTCAAGTCCGTTCCGAAAGCGGAAGTTTACGCGCAGAGGCGTGCTCCTGAAATTATAATACCAAATAAAATTACAAATAAAATCATATAAAAATAGGATATAAAATTAAAACATCCTTGTGCCGGTTCTGCGTCATATATGCGTCCGGTTTTCCTTGCAATGCCTCGGGGGGTTGAAATTTAAAAAAAGTCGGTTATAATAGAAATAAGAAACAAGCAGGAATTTCTTCCTGCCTGTCTCTGCCCTAGAAGATGGTTAAAACTAGGTCAATTACAAGCCTTGCAACAAGCAAGGCTTGTTTAACGAACACGCGTTTGTCCATGTTCCTTCTCCTTTCCGCGCCTCGGTCTATTAATACATTTGTGGGCGGGATGTCGAGGGCTATTGAATTTTAAAATTATAATACCAAATAAAATTACAAATTAAATCATATAAAAATAGGAAAGCGTCATTGCGAGGCGTCAGCCGAAGCAATCCAGTTCACAATAATCGCCGAATCTCCGGATTGCTTCGGCTGACGCCTCGCAATGACGAGGGAATGACATGAATAAGTCAGAATTTTACATAAAACTGCAGAAAGAATGTAAAAATATGTCATTCCTCTTCCGCCAAAACCTTGCTAAGCTACATAATGGATAGATTAAATGGAGGTTACAGATGAAAAAGACAGGATTCACTCTTGCGGAGGTGTTAATAACCCTCGGCATTATTGGAGTAGTAGCGGCGTTGGTTATGCCGGGGCTTATACAGGATTGGAGGGAGAAATCTTACGCGACTGCTAAAGATGTATTTAACAATCGGCTGGAAGAAGCAACAAGACAAATGAATGTAAATGAAGCGTTAACAGGTTATGCTGCAACAGAATCATTCGTGAACGAACTAAAGAAATATATGAAAATACTACAAGTATGTCCGGACCCGTCAGGTTGTTTTGCAGCAACAGTGACAAGCAGTGACGGCAGTGAAACAGTAGAAACAAAGGACTCAAAGAATTCAAGTAACTTAAACGAAGGAAACTGGGGAACAAAAGCGTTAGGTATAGGATTAATAAACGGTTATACAGCAATATTAAGTTATAACCCTGAGTGTTCAATAGGCGACATAA
>JAIRZW010000179.1 GCA_031267015.1 Heliobacteriaceae bacterium
ACAGTTGAATATAATTGCATAAGTAATATTATGTTATAATTATTGCATGAAAAAAATATTGATAGTCGGCTCCGGCGCTAAAGCTTATGCGCTTGCCAAAAGATTCACAAATGAAGGGCATGAAGTTTTTTGCGCTCCGCAAAATACAGACATTCGCGAAGACAAGCCCGAAGAACTTCTGAAATTCGCGCTCGAAAACTCTGTTAACCTTACGGTCGTATGCTCCCGGACCGCTATAAAAAGCGATATTGCAACTATTTTTCGCGAAAATGAACAGCTTATTTTTGCGCCGGGCGCTAATAGTGCAAATTTTGCAATCAACAAAGGCGCAGGTAAAAAATTCCTGTACAGACAGCAAATCCCGACGCCGAAATTCGGAATCTTTGAAAAACAGCCGCTTGCGGCGGATTACATCAAAACCGCCTGCCTGCCTGTGATAATCCGCACTGAAGAATCCGGCAGCCAAATGATGTGCCCGACTCTTGCGATTGCAAACACTTTTATCGACGACCTGTTTTTCAGAGGCGAAAAAAAGATTATTATTGAGGATTACACATACGGCCACGAGTTTACTTTTTACGTTCTGACAGACGGTTTCCATGCTGTGCCGCTGGTGTCCGCGGCAAGTTACAAATTTATGTCCGAAGGCGGCGGCGGCCTGCTGACTCAAGGTATCGGTACGTTTGCGCCGGATTATAAGGTTTCTTTTGAAACAGAAAATATCCTTTTGAACAGAGTTTTTGATATTTTGGAAATTCAGACAAATTACTCAGGGATTTTAGGGATTGAATGCACACTGAAAGAAGATGAAAGCTTGACGGTAACAGGATTTACACCGTTCCTTCAAGACCACGACTGCCAAGCAGTCCTTAACCTTATTGACGAAAGCCTTTACAGCCTCTTTGAATCCTGCGCAGTTGGCTCGTTTGCAGATGATTGCGAGAGGGTTAATATTTCCGATAATTCTTCTGTTTCGTGCATGCTTTTTGCCTCGTCGGACGCAAAAGAAATCACCGGGCTTGACGAGGAATCCGAAGACATAATCCCGCTCAACATAAAAGACGGAAAAACAGTCAAAGGCAAGACCATGCTCGTAACCAAAACTGCCGCAACCCTGTCGCGCGCGTGCAAAAACCTTTACGAAGAAATCGACTCAATAAATTACGAGGGTAAAAAATTCCGCAAAGACATCTGCAAAATTATAGGATAGGCAGATGTTGAAAATTTTTTGAATATCATTATAAATATAAATATGATAGTTAAAAAGAATTACTATGATATTTTAGGAGTTACGCCTGACACTGATGACGCCGGGATTAAAACGGCATACCGGCGGCTTGCGCGCAAATACCACCCGGACGTCAACGGAAACGCCGACAGCAGAATATTCATGGACGTCAGCGAAGCTTACGATGTTCTCAGCAATTCCGTAAAACGCAAGCAGTATGATATTCTTAATGGGTTTTTCAAGACAAAGCCGACCCCGCCGCCGCAGGAAACTAAAACAAAAAAACAAAAGCCCGCGCCTAAAAAAGGCGAAGACATCCACACTGACATAACAATCACGCTGGAAGAATCAGTAAACGGGGCTTCGCGAACAGTCAATGTCATGAACACAATTCAGTGTCCGCAATGCGCAGGAAGAAAGTTCATCAATGGCACGTCCTGCCCGGAATGCAGCAGCAAAGGCGAAATAGTTAAGCACAAAAAGATTACCGTAAAAATCCCCAAAGGCGTTAAAAACGGCTCAAAACTGCGGGTTGCCAACGAAGGCAACAACGGCCTTAACGGCGGTGTGAACGGCGATTTATACTTGAATATTAAGATTTCAAGCTGTTCAAAAATCAGGCACGACGGCGCAAATATTCACTACAAAGTTCCGATAACCCCGTATGAAGCGGCCTTGGGCGGCGACATTCTTGTTCCGGCTTTTGACGGCAGCGTTGTTGTGAAGATTCCGCCAAAAACAAATTCAGGCCAGAAGTTCAGGCTGACCGGCCAGGGACTCAGCAAGAACGGAAAATCAGGCGACATGATTGTTACCGTGCATATTGAAATTCCGGCGTCTTTGTCGGAAGATGAAATCAGGCTTTATGAAAAGCTTAAAAAAGTTTCCACAAACAGCCTGAGAGAAAATTTATTGCATGAATAAAACAAAAATTAAAGAAATTTTTGCCTCCGTACAGGGTGAAGGGCCTTATGTCGGCGTAAAGCAGTTGTTTATACGGTTTTGCGGCTGCAATTTAAAATGCAGTTACTGCGACACGGACTTTTCGGACGGGGAGGAGTTCAGCCCCGAATCGCTTGCGGCGAGGGTGAAGGAGTTTGACCACTTATCCCCACATTTACCCCTTAATTCAATCTCTCTGACCGGCGGCGAGCCGCTTTTGCAGACGGAGTTCCTGAAAAAATTTCTGCCGCTTACGGGCAAAAAAATCTACCTTGAAACAAACGCAACCCTTCCGGACAAACTGCTTGAGGTAAAGCCCTTCATAGATATTGTTTCAGCGGATATAAAACTTGAAAGCGCTTCCGGTGAGAATGTTTTCGAGCTTCACGAGGAGTTTTTCACAAACTGCAGCGGGCTTGAAACTTTTGCAAAAATTGTTTTTGATGAAAATATTA
>JAIRZW010000068.1 GCA_031267015.1 Heliobacteriaceae bacterium
TTCGTATAATCATAATACGGCTGAAACATACTGGCATCAGGATTTCCTTGGGTAAACACCATTATTAGTTTTTTTGTAGTTTGTTCTTTGTAATACGGGGAGAATCTCGGCATAAATTGAGATGACAATCTGTCCACGAATATCTTTGCCTGCCCGCTCATCTGTCCCATATAGAGAGGGGAGCCAAGAACAAGCACATCCGCGCCATCTATGGCAGTAAAAATCTTCTGCATATCGTCCTTAAGGACGCATCCTGCTTCTTTACCAGTTTTGCACCCGAAACAACCTTGACACGGTTTAATGTCAAGGTCGCCGCAATAAAAAGTTTCTGTTTCAGCGCCTCGTTCTTTCGCGCCTTCAAGTATTTTGCCAACCGCCCAAGCTGTATTTCCAACTTTGCGCGGGCTTGCGATAAAGCAGATGATTTTCATTTCTTTTATCCTATTTGTTTTTGATACGTATATTAATGCTCAAAATCATATAAAAGTAAAATTTAAAAGAATTTTTGGCGAGCTAAGTATATAATTCCCATAATTTAATAGTCCATAACCCAGCCTTTTTCGGCTATGTGCCCTGTGCAGCCCCAACTTGCACCATGATCGCAATAATGACTCTGTCCGAACAACTCGTGGTCTCGTTGTGAACCCGCAAAAACTATATTTCCTCTGACATCAATAAAAATAAGGAAAAGATCTCTACCAATAATATTCGGAGCTTTTGGACCGTTTACATCTACTATTATCACTCCGTTAATACTACTACGGGTACCACCATACATCGTTGTTTCTAAATAAGATGGTGAAAAGTGTATCCAATCAAGCTTAAAGGAATAAAACGCGCCATCCGGTGTTGTACCGCTTGCAACATAAGACGAATCAGAACCGGAAGCATTACTACCGTCTAAATTTTTAATATTATTAACTGTCTTATTCAGAGGAGTCATTTTAATATATTTATTTAAAATACTAAGGGCTTTTGGATATTGTTTTAAATCAACAGTGCCATACCCATAACCCTCCTCAAGTAATGTCCGGGCAAATTCTGTGTCGTTAAAGTATTCAACACCGTCAGTAACAAGCATTAATTTCAGACCATTGTTCCAGGTATTCACTGCTTTTCTTAATCCTGTAACATAAACTTTTTTCTTGTGATTTGCAATCAATGAGGGCATGGTTAAGGCCGCAACTACACCAATAATTCCCAATGTAATCAATACTTCCGCCAACGTAAAAGCTTTCTTCATCATACTTTTCTCCTGTTAAGACATGTAACTGGTTATGATTATATAAGAAAACTTGGCGTTTGTCAATAGTTTTTCAGCAAAATCAAATGTCAACATTACGCATCATGTCAACAAGAGTGTTGATTGTGTTGTCCATGCTTACACTGTCTGAGGTTCGCTGCTGCAAGAAGGCATTAACTTTGGGCATCATATCGATTGCTATGTCAAGTTTCGGGTTGGTGCCGGGCTGATACATGCCTACGTCGATTAAGTCTTTGTTTTCACGGTACATGGCCATGATTTTACGCATTTTGGCTGCGGCGTCTTTGTGTTCAGACGTTGCAATTGAGGACATAAGCCTTGAAATGCTTCCCAAAACGTCAATCGCAGGGTAATGGTTTGCCTCGGCGACTTTTCTTGACAAGAAAACGTGCCCGTCAACAATACCGCGCACAGTATCTACAATCGGGTCGTTTATGTCGTCGCCTTCCATAAGAACCGTGTAAAGCGCAGTGATTGAGCCTTTTGGGCTGTTTCCGGCGCGCTCAAGGACCTTTTGAAGCCATGAGAAAATCGATGGCGGATAGCCCTTCATTGTCGGCGGTTCGCCGATTGATAAGCCGACTTCGCGGCCCGCCATTGCGCAGCGGGTTACGGTGTCGGTCATTAAGAAAACTTTTTTGCCCTGGTCGCGAAAATACTCGCACACAGCGGTTGCCGCAAGAAGGCATTTTTGCCGAATCAACGGCGGCTGGTCGCCGGTCGAGCAGACCAAAACTGATTTTGCCATGCCCTCGGGTCCGAGGGCATCCTCGATAAACTCCTTAACCTCCCGGCCGCGCTCGCCTATCAGCGCAACAACATTCACATCCGCGTCGGAATTTCGCGCAATCATACCCAAAAGCGTACTTTTACCGACCCCGGAACCCGCAAACAGCCCCATTCTTTGCCCTGAGCCAAAAGTCAGGCACGAATCAATCGCGCGCACACCAGTCGAAAACATTTCTGTAATAATCGGTCGCTCAAACGGCCCGGGCGGCGGGCCTTCAATCGAGCGCCAAATAGCGCCTTCCGTATCCAGCGGCATGTTGTCAAGCGGTTCGCCCATAGGGCTTACAAGCCTTCCGAGCAAAAAATCCCCCACCGGAATCGTAATCGGATGGCCGGTATTCGTTACCAAGCTTCCCTGACCGATTCCGGTTCCGTCAAGCAGCAAAAGCAGCTGCGCAACTTCACCCTTGAACGCAACAGCCTCCGCGGGTTTTTGTTTGCCGTCATGGGTTTCTATATAGCACAAATCCCCGATTTTCAAGCCGGGCAGCTTAACCTCGACCGTCAGGCCCAGCAATTTTGAAACCGTGCCCTTAAACTTAAACAGCGGAGTTTCCCCGAGGCGCTCGGTGACTCGTGATTTCAATTCATCAAGACGTGTGGTGTCAATGTCGTTCATATATTAATATTATACGGATTTTTGCGCGATGTTCAAATATGTTAAGTTGACTGTATAATATGTTTGTGGTTTGATAGAAACAGGGTATTCCTCTTTAACCCTGATAGCAAGCGGCGGCTATCTGATTTACACAACAAAAGGAAATTAAAAATGCTAAAAATCAGACTAAAAAGACTGGGCGCAAAAAAATCCCCGACATACAGAATTATCGTGATTAATTCTACAACAAAACGCGAAGGCAAGCCAATCCAGGAGCTTGGCTACTACAACCCTAAAACAAAAATTATGAAGCTTGACGCTGAAACTGCAAAAGAATGGATTAAGAAAGGCGCACAGCCGACCGAAACGGTTCTATATCTAATCACAAACGCAAACGCTGACGGCTCATTAAACTACAAAAAGTCAGAAAAAACAAAGCTTTCTAAAAAGGCGATAGCAAAAGCAGCGGCCGAAAAAGACGCAACAGCGAAAGCAAAAGAAGAAGCTAAGGCGGCTGAGGAAGCTGCTAAAGCCGAAGCCAAAGCAGCGGAGGAAGCTTCCGCAATGGCGGCAATTGGCGGCATGGTTGAAGAAGCAACGGT
>JAIRZW010000066.1 GCA_031267015.1 Heliobacteriaceae bacterium
TTTGGGCAAGCATTAAGCCGACATTGCCGCCGCCAATAATTGCAACGGATTTTACATACTCTTTTTCGTGAAAAAAGGTTCCGGCCAGAATGTCAAGCGAATGCGAGGTTCCCATGAAAATCAGCTTGTCGTCCGCGAGGATTTTCGTGTCTCCGTTCGGGATGAATAATTCCGCGTTCCTTGTAATCCCCACTACCAGCGTGTCTTTGGTAAAGCCGCAGTCCTTGATTTTTTTGTTTACAATGGCTAAATCAGGGCCGACTTTGTATTCAAACAGACGGGCATGGCCTTCGGCAAAATTCTCCACGTCAAGCGCGTGCGCAACGGTTACGATTCTGAAAATCTCCTGGGTTAGAAGTTCTTCCGGCCAGATTATGTAGTCTGCGTAAAAGTCGCAAAAATGTTCCTGCATCTTTGATTCAGCTAAATTTTTGCTGTATTCCTCTTTGCTTACGAAGCAGATAGTCTTGATTCCGCTGTATTTTTTTGCGGAAAGGCAGGCCACAATGTTTGCCTCGTCAACGGTTGTGCAGGCAATGAATATGTCTGCGTTTTTAATATCAGCTTTTTCAAGCATGTCAACATCCGACGCGCTGCCCTGTACAAAGCTTATGTCAAGTTTGTTGAAGTCGTCGTTTATGTGTTCGTCTTTGTCTATGAGGGTTATGTCGTGGCTTTCAAAAAGCTCGGCCGCCAAAAGCCAGCCGGCATCCGAAGCGCCGTAGATTACTATTTTCATGATGAAACACCTGCAATTATATATAGAACGAGTGCTTGCAGAATTTGCAGCACTATAAGCGCGACAATCGGCGAAATATCAAGCCCGCCGAGCGGAGGAATGAATCGTCTGAAAAGGTTCAGCCAGATGTCCGTAACCTCGCGGAGCGTGAGCCATGGCTGGGTTTCCCAGCGGATTGACGGAATCCATGTCAAAAACACCCGCAGGATTATGAGGAAGAAATATAGATTAAACAGATTATTTATTGCATATGCCATGGTTTTGTCCTTTTTTCTTCGTCACCCCGCACTTGCTGCGGGGTCTCAGGAGATGCCGCAGCAAGTGCGGCATGACGTAAATTTATAACTGCGAATTTTGCTTTGTGCGCGTGCATTCGCAGGTATTCGCGCCTTGCGGAATCTTCTCAATCATCTTGAACAGAAGGCCTTTGAGGTTTGCAAGGTTTGCTTCAAAGACTTTCATCACGTCGTGGTGCGACACCGGCGCAACATCCCCGACCAATCCCGCATCATAATCCGTTATCAGAGAAATATTAACCGGGCACATGTCCATTTCTTTTACCAGATAGGTTTCCGGAAACGCGGACATGTTGATTACTTCCCAGCCCTGATTGGTGAAGAATTTTGACTCGGCTTTTGTGGAAAACCGCGGGCCGTTGATTACGACAACCGTTCCGGTTTTGTGTACCGTGATGCCTAATTCCTCAGCGGTTTCTATTGCTAATTGTCTCAAATTCGGGCAATACGGGTCGGCTGCGGAAGGGTGGGTTACAATCGGGCCTTCGAAAAAGGTTGATTTTCTTCCGTCTGTCCAGTCGACAAACTGGTCGCAAATCACAAAATCGCCCGGCTTAACCTCTTTTTGCAGGCTTCCGGCTGCGCATGGTGAAATTACCCGTTCAACGCCGATTGATTTCATTGCCCAGACGTTTGCGCGGTAATTTATAAGGTGAGGCAAAATCGAGTGCGTGCGGCCATGTCTTGGCATGAACGCAACCCTGCGGCCCGCGATTGTACCGATAAAAAGATTGTCGCTGGGCATGCCGTAAGGGGTTTCGACTTTGACTTCCTCAATATCATCAAGGAACTTATAAAACCCTGAACCGCCGAAAACACCGATTGTAGCTAATTTCTTGTTTTGCATGTTATCTCCTTTTTAATAATTTAATGCTAACATAAAAACAACTTTATGTCATTGCGAGTGAACTAATTTTGGCTGGATTGCCACGCTCCCGCTGGTCGCTCGCAATGACGTTAGTGTAAATTTGACATTTTATTTTTTCTATGTTAAAGTATTGTATATAGCTTCAAATCTTAGGGGCCATGGATTCAAATAAGAAGACTTTTAGAGTTCCTGAAGCAGCAATGTACAATTTAGAGGATTACATTTTGAAAAAATTATTACTGTTAACTTTTACGTTAATGTGTGTCTTTTTTGCGCATACCCAAACACACGCAGCAGATGTTAAAACCGTAAAAGAAACAATAGTAAAACATGCTATTGAAATGGGAGTTGACCCTGCAATAGCGCTAAGTTTGGCGCGTGCAGAGTCAGGATTTCGCCACGAGGCGAAAAGCGCATACGGGGCAATCGGAGTTTTCCAGCTTATGCCTTCAACCGCCAAAAGAATGGGGTTTAACCCATATCTGCTTAATGACAACATTAAGGGTGGTATTACATACTACAAAATGATGTACAACATGTTCGGTTCACACGAATTGGCGCTTGCAGCGTACAACGCAGGGCCGGGTAATGTTAAAAAATTCGGAAATATTCCGCCTTACGCGGAAACAAGACGATTTGTGTCCGTGATTATGGCGGATTACAACCGTCAACTGGCAAACCCTGACCCGGCTGTGCTTAGTGTAAAGAAACAGCAGGCAGAACAGGTAAAGCCATCAGCTATTTAAGCAGGCGTCATTGGCGTCATTGCGAACGAAGTGAAGCAATCCAGTTCACAATTACCGTGAAAGACTGGATTGCTTCGTCGCGCCGGATTGACCTCCGGTGCTCCTCGCAATGACATTATTTTTATTGTTACTAAATGTAACAAATTTAAAATTTAGCTAAAGTATTTGCCTGAAAATGCCGTAAACCCATGTACCAGGAAAGTAAAAAGAAAGGATTGACATGGGATTATCTGCAAGCCAGGCACGATTGCTAAGCATCACAGCCAGAATAACAGATAATGAATTGCGTTCACAGTTTATTACGAATGCAAAAATGCGTCTTGCGGGCCAGTCAAGCGAAGCAAGCGCTGAGTATATGTCTGCCTTGAATTCTACACAGCTTCTTTATTCGTCTTACGACGCAAACGGTGCGAAGACTTACGAAAAAATGACTGCCGGACTCACTATGACCTACGGCCCGCTTAAAAACCAATATGGCTTAATCAACAACTCCGGCCAGTTAATGGTGTCTTCTTTAGATAAAGATAATTATGAGAAAAGTACTACTTTAATCGATTTCTTAAAGGCTTATGGTATAGAACCTTCAACTAACCCGAAATTTAAAGAAATTGCAACAAACTTGTACGGCGAAGATTATGAGAAATTCCTTTCACGGAATGCAGATGGTACACTGCAACGGAGTGCTGATCGTTTACTAACAATAAACGCAGATAACCAAGTTACTACGGCTTTTGAAGCAATAGGCGGCGACGGCTCCTCTTGGGAAGGTATCGGGTCCAAAACCGGTATTATTAATACGGACACAGGTAAGATTGACGATTTCAAATGGGCGCTTATTACTGAACCTGAACCGATGTCTGAAACTGATTGGGGTACATTTGATTCCAAGATGCAGGCGTGGTATGGTTCGGTTGGTCTGCCTGCCGGGGTTACAAAAAATGAGGAAACACTTGCTAAGTCAGGTGTATTCGGTTCATTGATTAATACTTTGAATGATTATCCGAACTGGATTGGTACAATGCCGGGCGAGGATGCGCGCTATTGGGAAGATTTAGGGTTTGTGTTTGAAGATCCAACTATAATGCCCGCAATTACAAGCAACTCG
>JAIRZW010000010.1 GCA_031267015.1 Heliobacteriaceae bacterium
GAATATTTTGCATACCTGTCGGAAGTGCGGCGCCGGGCTTGAATAATTTAACAGCATCTTTAGCAGCTGCTGAATATTGAGTATTATTTTTTAACAATCCCTTATATTTTCCGACTTCATTCAAAAGATTGCTGTACTGCCAGTTATTAAATAATCCGCCGACTCTTAAATTTTTACCTGCGTTCACACCTTTTACCAAACGGTAAGCCTCTTTGCTGAAAAAATTTCTGCCTGCTGACCATGCTGTCGGAGTTGCAAAAAGTCCGGCAAATGCCCAAGAATGCCAGCCGAATGACTCTTTTCCGACATCTCCGATCGTTTGCTCCTCGCTCTTAGGATTATAAGTATCCGCCCATTGGTTATCTAGCTTTTGCAATTCCAATCCGGCTTTTATTCTTTCGTTATTTGATACTGATACTGGCTTTACCATATTAATATTTCCCCGTTAAAAATTTTGATTAATATTCCCCGTATATATATAAACAATATATGGCTTGAATAATTGCCTGTTTTGAGGGAATTGTTAAGGGATGTTAACATATAATAATGTATGCATATATATTGACATTTTACTTGTCTTGTGATATAATGACAGTATGAGTAAAATTGAAAAAATTATTGAGAAAATGCAGCATTCTCAACATGGACACAAATTTGAGGATTGCGAGAAAGTGCTATTGTCATTAGGATTCAAGATGAAAGAAGGCAAAGGGTCACATTTTAAATTTCATCATCCTTTAATGTATATAACTATTGCCAAACACAGACCTGTTTCTCCCGGCGCTGTTAAAGATGTATTAGAAGCTTATAGTAAATTCGGAGGTTCATAACATGACTAAAAAAAATAAAAAGGACTTAAATTATTATCTTAATTTGCCATGGCAGTTTGAAATCGGCAAAGCTCCCGAAGGCGGCTACTATGCCAGTGTTGTTGGTCTGTCCTGCTATTCCGGAGGAAATACTCCCGAAGAAGCAATTAGTAACATAAAAGTTGCTCTTGAAGTACACTTAGAAGGCTGTTTGGAAGATGACTTTCCGATTCCGGAACCCTCTTTTATTGAAATGAAAGCAACCGGACGCGTCAATTTTAGAACATCTAAATCTACACATTTAAGACTTATTAAAAAAGCGCAAGAGGAAAATGTATCTGTTTCACACCTTATAAATGATGCTATTGTTAAAACATATGGTTAAAGAAAAAGTCCCGGTTTGGGACTAAGATTTTTTTACCTGCTTACCTTTTACACTGTGGTTTATATTGGTTCTCTCAGCATCGCTGAGGAATCACGTAATTATTTTGTGCTCTTATAGTGACATTCCGGTTCAGCTTTATTCATCTTATCTGCTATATCTTTCATTACATCTGCTATATCCGTGCCGTTTTCATTGAATCTTTCAGTAAGCTTAACATCAACGACGTCAAATTGAGATCTCAACAATTCGTATACATTAGTTTCATTGTCACCATCTTTTATAAGCATAGATTTTGCTCTATCTTCAAGGTGCTTAAAGATAGTCTGGAGGTTATCTAAGGCTATATGCGAGTTAAACAACCCAAGTCCTACGGTATGTTGCCAACCTCCATGACCGCCCCATTTAGATTCAGAATATATAGCCGAAGCAAAATGCTTGCCGACATATTTTTCATTGAATTGTTCAAACATCTCTAATACATTATTTTGATTAACGTCTTTTAAAGTTTTTTTGATATCGTCACGACCCCAAGCTTTGAAGTTTTTATAAAGTTTTACACATATATCTTGTGCGCTTTTTGTTTGCGTATCTTTGTTTTTCAATCTTGTCTTTTCTGCTTTTTTATCATCTTCTGCCGCTGCTTTAGCTTTCCTCTCTTCTTCAGCGATGAACGCATTAGCTTTTTCTAAGGTCTCAAACTCATTTTTCTTGCCGGCAGCATCTGTCACTTCATATTTTCCGTTCAATTTTTTTCTCGGTTTAGTAACTGACGGTTGTTCTTCATCTTCTTCAATATTTGGCGACGCAGCTTTGCCATCGGCCATGTCTTTTATTAAGTCACTAATCTTAGTTTTCAATTCACCGTATTCTTTACCAATTTGCTCAAGTTCAGCAAGCCATTTTGTGCTATCTTGTTTCAGGCTTTCGGCCGCTTTAATTTTTTGCGCTATTGCCTCAAGCTTTTCAGAAGCTGCCTTAAGCTCCTCTTTATATTCAGAGTCTGTTTCTTTGTCATTTAAAAAACTGTCAATTTGAGTTTTTGTGTCAGTAACATCCTTATGCATAGAAGTTGTCAGACTACATGCTTTTTGAGCGTTCTGATTGTTCGTCCAGTTTGTAAAGAAGTTTTGAGCCCAATTCTGTGCATTTGCCTGAATTTGGTTGTAGTCGCAGCAAAAGCCCGGTGTCTGGTACTGGCGGTTCATCCCTACCTGCTGCCAAGCCGCGTTGCTAAGCATATTGTAGTCAAATGGAAGTACTCTGTGTTGATAGTTTCCGAACGGAGACATTGGCATACACATGTTGTAATTCATCATAAATGGATTCAACATCGACATCATTGGCATTTGGAAGCAAGAGTTCATCATGAATGAATTCATCATTGGCATCATTGGTCTGCAATAACCGCCGCCTATTTGAAAATTAAATCCCACTTGAAAACCCATTGTATATCCCCGTTAATTTTTCCTCGTATATATATAAAGTATATTCTCTTAGGAAAATTGCATGATTTTGGGAATCATGTTAAGTTTTTGTAACAATGCGTCTTTTGTCAGGCGGGGCGCGATTTCTTTTATTGATGTAACGGCGCTTTTGTCCACCTTCTCACCGAAAACTTTCTCAAGCAAATCCGCGTCGTAATCGTATAATATAGAGCCGTGCTGAAGTATATATCCTTCTTTTCTGAACTGGGCCGAGCCGATTAGCTTTTTGCCTTGATAACAAAGGTCTGCGCCTGTCGAAACCAGCATGCAATAGTCAAAGTGCCCGGGCTTACGGATACCGCCGAATTCAAGCGGAATGTCCATTGCCGCAAACGCGTCTATCAGTACCTGCGAAATCTTTTTATAAGAATCTGTTACGCTGTCAACGCCCTGCGGGCAAACATAGCAGTAAGTTATTTCGTTATCGTGAAGAAGTGCGCGGCCGCCGGTTAAGCGCCGCACAACGTCGATATTATTGGCTTTCAGAAATTCATAGTTTACAAAATCGTCTTTTTGGTTCCGCCCCAAAGACACGCATGCCGGAAACCAGCCATACAGCCTAAACAGCGGCTCCGTAAGCTTATTTGCAATCGCATAATCCAGCATATCACTGTCGATTTTCATATTTTGCGCGCCGGTGTAAATATTCATCTGTCTTTCACTGTTTCTTCAAACTGTACAAACATCTCATTGCCCACAAACTGCTCCAGCGAAGCCCGTTTTGCAAAAAATTCCGAACGTGCTTTCATCTGCATATCAAGCGCGGTCCGGTAGAATGCGTCAGTAATCACAATTATCTCACGCGAAGACTTTTGCGCGCGGTCGTAATTCCTTTTGCGCTCATCAACTACCTTTGAAACCATATCAAGCTTTTTGCGCGACGTCATGTAATCATAATAAAGGCTTATGGTAGTCTGCTGCAAATCCTCGATTTTTCTGACCAAAATAATCATATCCGCGTCGGTAACCTGCGTGTACTTGTAATTCATGGCCTTTGTGTCCTGCGACATAATCCCCAAAACATTTCCGCCGATAAGTGAACTTGCCGCCAAAATAGGGTTCCCGACACCCGCGCCGACTAAAGTTGACATGCTTGCAATGGTCGTAAGAACTTTCTTAACCGATTTTTCATCAGGTTTGTCCGCCTCGGGATTGGAAAGCTT
>JAIRZW010000078.1 GCA_031267015.1 Heliobacteriaceae bacterium
GGTAATCGTTTCCAGCGGTGCAACTATGTCAAAGCTTTCGCTTGAACCTGCCGCCATATAACCCATTTCAGGCAGAAACGGGTCAGCCCTTCCGGAATCGGCAACAGTCAGCGCGACTGTTTTGTCCGAAATTGCGTCTTTGCCGCCGGTTATAACGTCCGGCGCTATTCCGGCGTTTACGCCGTCGTTGCCGAAGTTAATGCTCTCTTTCGACAGCTCATCTTGCGGTAATGCCGGCTCCGGCGCTTTGCTTTGTGTGCATCCTGTCGTATTAATTAATATAACCGCAAGCAATGCAGCTGATGCCAGTGCAATGCCGGCTTTACGGTTTGTTTTACTCCAAAATTCTGAGTTTATACTTTCCTCTTGGAATCTGTCAATAAAATTTCTTTTCACTTCCTATATATCCTTATATTTTTATAATTAAATACCCCAATAGTATATTATATTTATTTAATCGGAGTAATCAACTATATGATGTATTTTTTTTACACATCCCCAACTGGTTACATTATGGAATATATTTTCTAGGAAGGCAAAAAATTATTCGTAATTGTATGAATATACTCTAAAATTTGCTCAAAATAGTGTAAATCAGAGTTTCCGTTGAGTATAAAATCAGCATCTTTTTTGAACGGCCTGACATGTTGACCGCCGGTGCTTGTGAGATAATCCCATTGTTTCATTGCATTTTCCGGGCTCTGGTTGCGCTCGGAGCACGCACGTTTGATAAATCTGTCTTTGCGCATATTATCGTCTGTTTCAATATAAATTCTTACGTCGAAGATATCACGGATTCCTTCAAACATTGTTGCGATTCCTTCTACAACAACGATTTTTTCAGAATCTACATCCAGCGCATCAGGTTTTGAAACCCCTGTGCCGTTAGGCAGATACATAGGCGACTTTATTGCAGCGCCTTGGGCAAGCTTTTCCAAATCACACCGCAGAACATCGAGCTGATAGCTGGTTGGCGCGTCAATGTCGTAGCCGTTTGAAATCAGGTTGTCAAAACTTCCGTACTGCAGGATTAATTTTGAAATGTCGTTGAAATAATTATCCGTACTCAGAATAGACACGGGCATCAGGCGGTGTTCAATGACGTTTTTGATAGTGTGGCAGATAGTGGATTTTCCGGAAGCGGATTCACCGGTAATCCCGACCATGAGCCGTTTTGCCGGCTGGTTGATTAATCTTTTAGTAAACTTTGCTATAAAATTGGGGTTAAGTTCAATAAAAATCGGGGATTCACAGCGTTTATCGTACGTCAGAATCTGTTTGAATTTTGTTTGAAGATAAAACGCAAGCAATTCGCGTCCTGTTTTGGAGTTGAAATTTGGTTTGAGAATTTTATCTTGAGAATTTAGTTCTTTTTCAATAAGTCCATGCATTATGGGGTATATAATACATGAAAAAAAAAAATTTTGCTAGTCAAAATCAAATTTAGCCTTTAGATTCTCTGTACTTTTTAATATTATTTTACAAAAGTTCTGCTGTATTATTTGTTATACTTTCATTTTAGTGGTAAACTACAAATGAGAGTATAACAAATAATACAATGCCGGAGGAATTTTTATGAAGAATAATAAAAAATTATTAAGAATTAAGAAACTATACTCACGCATTAATATACATCTTTTCGGCATAAAGATGTCGTTTTTGCTCCCGCCCAAAAAAGAAAACCTCAATAAATACATAAGCTTGGGCACAAGTTGCTTCACCCGCTCTAAACTATCGACCTATGGCATAAAACCCAGAAAAAAACAAGGTGAATTAACTTTTCCGTTTGATTTGTGCGTAACCCCGATTACCTCAATAGAAAAAATCCTTTTAAACGATTTCAAAGATTATTTTGACGATCTGCACTACAACGGCGAGTTTTGGGTAAATAAAAAATATAATATTGAATACCTCCATGACAAAGATATCACCACAGCAGACCAGCTCAAATCACGCTACACACAGCGCATAGATAATTTCAGACACATCATGAAAACCAGCACCCCTGTGATTATTACAACCTTATTTAATGAAAAAATCCAACCCCAAACCCTGAATAACATACATACCGCGCTAAAATCATATGGCGGCAGGTTCAAGTATGTTGTCATCAATCTGAAATACGATGATGAGATTATTTACAAAGAAATTTTGTATCCTGCTTCACTTGCGCAAAACTGGTACACTGTTAAAGACAGTGCAGAGGCCGACAAAAAATACATTGACGCGGTTTTGAACCCTAATTAATCTGTACAGGCTTCAGCCCGAAATATTTTTTCATTTCCTTTATCAATAATTTTGCGAAATTCATCAGATACAGTATTGTAGTCCAAAACATCTACTCTGTAAGGCAAATCGGATTCTTCAAATGCTTCTTTCAATTCTGCAATGCGGTTAATACTCATAGTTTTATTGCAGTTAAAAGCCAAATCTAAATCAGAGTAATTTTTATGCGTTCCTCTATATCTTGAACCAAAAACCAAAACATCGCAATCAGACGCATAAGTCTTTATTATTTCTATAATAATTTTCAACTCATCATCTGATACACAAACCATCTTCAAGCCTCCAATTTTGAGATTAATTCTTTAGCGTAAGGCAGGAATTTGAACGCCGCCTTTAGAACTTCTTCAGCAGCAATTTTGTTATATACATGCGAGGTCTTATTGCGTGCACTGTGAAATCCAAACCAAGCTTCAGGGTCTGATATAAGCAGATTCTCATTAGCTATCCGGTAAAACTCTTTACGTACGGCTCCTGCAACAATATCAGGGCTGATATTGCCTTCAAGCCAGCGTTTCATGTACTTCCAACAAAGTTCATAAGCTGTTTCAAAATTTTGAATAACACCTGAACGCAATGAATCAGTTAATTTAATATCAGTACCGCTATACTTTTTATATGTTTCAATACTGTCTTCCAATGCTTGAACCGCGTTTTGTAAAGCTGTTATATCCAATTCAAATTCCATGGCAAATCCCTTTCCTGTTATAGTTAAAATAATTATAGCATAAACTGTACACAGACTCGCCAACATTCCGGCATTGTGTTAGTATATTAATATGAAGAAAGTATTGGCTTTATTGACTATATTATTTATAGCGGCCGCCGTGCACGCGGAAGAAATCGGTCTGGGCCACGTTGAAGCGCCGAAAATAGAGCTTCCAAAAACTAACGTGAAACCCACAGAATCGCTTGTAATAAGGGATGACCAGGTTTTGAAAGCGCTTGTCCAGCTTCAAAAAGATAAAGATGTCAAAGATATTGAGAACCTTTGGAAAGGCACGGTCGAAAACAATCAGGTCATAGGCTTTGCATTGAAAAAGCTTGCAACCCCGGAGAGCCAGCGGCGGATTCACTCGTCGCTAATGGCCAAAACACTCTCTGCTGTTGTTGCCGGTGCTTCGCTTGCGCCGTATGCAATTGGTTCGGATTATCTTGTTCAGACAAGCGCGTTTGCAGCCGGGCGGCTTGCGCAAAATCTCATTAACAGAAAAAACATGCCAACCGAGATTCCGCTCACTGATACGGAATTAATCGAACTTGCAGGGCTGGTCGAAAGCTTGCAGGACAAGCTTATTGATGCGTATTACAATTACAAAAGCAGTCTTTCGCAGTTGAAAGAAACCCGTTCAAAGCTTCTGCTTTATAATAAGAATTACACAAAAGCCATGGACAACGAGGATATTCTGGAAATAGCAGTATCTTCGGCGTTGTACGACAACATGCGTATTGATGAATTTTATTACATGGAAATGGCGAAAAAATATCACCTTGAATTGCAGCGGCTTGCGGGCAAAAAAGTCGTGGATAACCTGAATTTGTACCAGTATAACTTTAACTCGGCATTGATAGGAGGGGGCAAATAGATGCGAAGACTCAAAGAGGTGAAGAATAGTTTAGGGTTTAGAAATAAACTCTCAACTCTCAACTCTCAACTCTCAACTTTTCTAATAATATGCTGCTTAGCGCTTACCGTCCAATGCTCACTTGCAACCGAGCTTGACGACATTAAGACTCCGCGTCCTCCGGCTTACCGCGCAGGTCTTACCGACGAGCCCGAAAAAGAGTACAAAGAAACTGTTGCCGCGCCAAAAGAGCATGTCAAAAAAGACACTTCACAGATTGATATAAGCGAATTAACCTATGCGGACCTGAGCATCAAGCAGATGTCAAAAGAGATTTCGCGCGAGCTTGAAATCGACCAGGAAGTTATGGTAGGTGATTTGT
>JAIRZW010000145.1 GCA_031267015.1 Heliobacteriaceae bacterium
AAAAAGGATTTGAAAAAATTTGTCAACACCGAACTCGATGAGCATAACCCGTTTATCTATACAGCGCTTGAGTTTGCAGACGATATTTATGCAATACGCGAGCTTTTAAAATCCGATAACCAGACGCTGATTTTGAAGACCGCCGAAGTTTTGAAGTCGCTCAACAACCTTGACGAATCCGCGAAAACCGTTGCAATGCTGAAGGTTACGGACGGCAACATAAAATCAATTATACGAACGTTGTAGACAATTCCCTCTCCATACGGGAGAGGGCTAGGGTGAGGGGGCAATTTGAATCTTACAGAAAAAACAATAAATTCCGAACTTGTATACAAAGGCCGCATAATGGACGTTTACAAAGACGACGTGGAGTTGTCCGACGGCACAAAATCCGTGCGCGAAGTTGTGAAAAAGCCGAATGCAGTGGCGATTGCGGCGATAAGAGAGGATAAAATCCTTATGGTTAAACAGTTTCGCTATGCGATTGGCGAAGCCATGCTTGAGATTCCGGCAGGCAAAATCGACGAGGGCGAAACCCCGCTAGAATGCGCCAAACGCGAACTTGAGGAGGAAACCGGCTATACTGCGCAAACCTGGCAGCCGCTGGGGTTTGTGTATGTTTCGGCAGGGTTCACCAACGAAAAAATCCACCTTTTTCTTGCCTCTGATTTGGAATACAAACAGGCAAAACCCGACGAGGGCGAGATTTTGGAGTGTTACGAATACCTTTTGAAAGATATTTTTGATATGATAAACTCAGGTAAGATTAATGACGCAAAAACAATTTGCGCGCTGCTACGTTTACAAGAGAGGTCGAAATGCTAAACAAACCCTCAACTATCAAAATGATTGCAACTGACATTGACGGCACTATTATGATGAATAATTTTGAATGCACGCCTGCAGTGCGGCAGTGCATTAAGGAATTGTCTCAAAACGGAGTCAAAATCGTGCTTGTGACAGGCAGAATGCACAGTGCAACAACTAAAGTTGCGGAATTTTTCGGACTTGACACCCCGATTATTTCGTTTAACGGCGGGCTTATCAGAGAGCAGAGCGGTGAAACCCTTCACCAAACACTGCTTGACCCTGCGGCTGCGCGAAAAATCATTGACTGGTCTTTGGAAAACGACGTTCATTTGAATCTTTATATGGATGACAAATTGTACGGCGCAGAGCAAAACGAGGCGATTATGCGCTACACATGCGAGCGCGAAATCCCTTACAATATCTGCGATTTCAGGACAGTCGAACTTAAAAATATTAATAAACTTCTTGCGATTAATTTTAACGACGCGGATAAAGTCACACAATGGATGCATTATTTACAAAAGGAATTTCCTGAATTGTATATTGTCAAATCCATGCCTCATTTTTGCGAGATTGCCAGCCCTGAGACCACAAAATATAACGGAGTCGAGTTTTTGCGAAACTATTGGGGCCTCAAGAAGGAGGAGGTTTTGGCAATCGGCGACCAAAACAACGATATTGAGCTTTTAAAAGCCGGCGGAATCGCGGTTGCCATGGGCAATGCCACAGACGAACTCAAAGCCTGCGCGGATTTCGTGACTGACACCGTGAAAAACGACGGATTTGTGAAAGCTGTCAGGAAGTTTATTTAAAATATTGACAAATTTCAATGTTTCTTATACAATCACTTGTGGTTACATTTTGTAATAGGAGAAAAGTATGAGAAAATTAAATTTATGTCATTGCGAGCGACCTTCGGTCGCGCGGCAATCCAGTCAAAAAATCGTCGACCTTCTGGATTGCTTCGCCCTGCGGGCTCGCAATGACAGAGTAGGTTTTACGCTTGCGGAGGTTTTGATTACCTTAGGGATTATCGGGGTTGTTGCCGCATTAACTTTGCCGGCGCTAGTTTTGCGTATTGGCAAGCAGCATTTGGAGGCTTCTTTTACAAAAGGATATTCAACCCTGCAAGGCGCACTGTCGTCGCTTAATCAGGAACAGGGTTTTGAAACAACTCCCGAAAATTACGACCACATTTCGTTTTATTATAATATTATTAACCATGTAAAAATTTTGCGCTCCGCGCGTAGGGGTAACTATGCTGCCAATGCAGGCTATAAAGACTTTAACAAGAAATATAATATTTCATTAAGCTTGTTTGATGACGGACAGATTATTCTGCAAGACGGAACCTTTTGGGCAATAGAGAACCCTTATAACGGCCCCGATACGCACATAATGGTATTTGTTGATACAAACGGCATGATGAAACAGCCTAATGCACTCGGACATGATTTATTTGTTTTTCAAATCGTGAATGACGGGAAATTGCTCCCTATGGGCGCGCAGGGCACGGAGTATGAAGACTCAGACCTTTGTTCAAAGACATATGACAGCAATGTGAACGGCATGACATGCGCTCTGAAAGCATTGACTGAACCGGATTATTTCAAAAATCTCCCTTAGGGAAAATACTGCGCCGCTGTTTTTCTATCACATAGTCAACTTTTTCACGCAGACGCCCGGATTCCGGGCCTTTTCTGAACGCCGCGGCATAAGGCTCGCGGGTGTAGCGCTGTTGAAGAATCTTCACTGAGCCGTCGTTCATTGCAAACCCCATTAAAATAGTATCGTCCGCAATCATGCCGTCTGCTTTTCCGGCCTTAAGCGCGCGGTAAGCCGCATTGTAGTCCTTGTATCCTGCAACATTAACCTCGGGAGTGTTCGTACGAAGGTTTTCTGCGCTGGTCGAGCCAAAAACAATAATCATTCTTTTGTTGTTAAAATCTTTCAAAGACGTTGCGTTGCTGCTGCGGTTCACCATAATCGCCTGCCCTGCAATGTAGTATGGCAGTGAAAAATCAAGGATTTGTTCGCGTTCCGGCGTAATACTCATTGTGGCAATAAGCATGTCAACTTCTCTTGTATTAAGCTTCATAATCCTGTTAGAAGCAGTCACCGGCACAAGTTCCAGCTTGGTGTCGGTTCCGAGAATATATTTTGCAGTCTGCTTTGCAAGCTCAACGTCGTAGCCTGCAAGCTTTCCGTTCGCACCGCGGTAGCTAAAGGGTCTGGTATCCTCGCGCACGCCGACAATAAGCTTATCGCGGCGCATGATTACAGCCAAATCATCGTCAATCATAACCTCTTTGCCGCACCCGCAAGCCAAAAAACCTATTAATAATATTAATGAAGCCGCAAGAATAATCTTTTTCATAAAAGCATTATAACATAAAACCAATCCTCCAAACAGATGATTTAATTAAAGTTTTTGCAAATAAAATCCGATACAACATGTATAAAGCAGAACAGTTGCCAAGACCGTTAGAAGCCGATTCAACAAAGATTGCGATTTGGTGCGCAATAACATGAAAAGGCGCTGAATACGAAAATTGAGTTGAGAAGGACAAAAAACATGTTTAATTCAGTTAATAATCCTTTTAACAAAAAAATAGAGTCATCGACATCATCCGACAAGAACAAAGAGCAGAAGAAGGAAGAAGAAAAGAAAAAAGAACGCCGGCTTTTGGACGAGGAAGAACCTGATGAGGTGCGTCTCGGCGGCATGCCAATTTTGACGGAAGACGAGATTTTGTATATGGTACGCAGCTATATAGAAAAGCTTAAAGACGAGCACTCGGGCCGCGAAAAAGTTGTGCAGAAGCTTGATAAGTACCTTCAAAACTTTGACATACAGAAATTCTGCAAACGCAACCCGAACATAACCAGCCCGGATTTTCACATGATTATGTACAACGAAACCGAGGGGATTATAAAATAAGTTAATAATATACAATTTTACACTATTGTCCACATTCAAAGCCATATTAAACAAGAAGTAAACATGTACTTGACAAATTTTTAAAATTTTTATACAATCTCATGTGGTTACATTTCGTAACAGATAGGAGATAAGTAGGAGAAAGTTAAAGTTATGTCATTGCGAGCCGTTAGGCGAAGCAATCCAGTCTGGATTGCGAGGATTCACGCTTGCGGAGGTATTAATAACCCTCGGAATTATCGGAGTGGTAGCGGCGCTGGTTATGCCAGGGCTTATTCAGGATTGGAGGGAAAAATCATACGCGACTGCTAAAGATGTATTTAACAATCGGTTAGAGGAAGCAACAAGACAAATGAACGTTAATGAAATGTTAACAGGTTATTCTACTACAGAAGCGTTTGTAAATGAATTAAAAAAGTATCTGAAAATACTACAAGTATGTCC
>JAIRZW010000186.1 GCA_031267015.1 Heliobacteriaceae bacterium
TCCAAAACACCCGGAATCGCTGTGTATTCGTGCGTAATACCTTCAATCCGCGCTGAAGTTACCGCTGTACCTTCAAGGCTGGACAAAAGCACACGTCTTAATGAGTTGCCGACTGTTGTACCGAAGCCTTTTTCCAACGGCTCGATTACAAATTTACCATATTGTGAACCGTCTGAACTTGTTGTTGTATTAACTGCTTTGATTTTTAGTTCCATTTGTTATCCTTTCTTTTTATATGAGATCCCGGATCAAGTCCGGGATGACGTATCCGTACGACTCGTAAAGCTCGTCTACGGCTTCCGTCATTTAGAATAATATTCTATAACGAGTTGTTCTTTGATTTCCGGGTCGAGTTCTTCGCGTTCCGGCACACGGTCAAACGTGATTTTTTGAGCGTCTTTGTCTATGGTCATCCATGCCGGCGCACAAGCAAGGTCAATCATGCTCTGAACATTTTTTACAAATTCATTGCTTTTTGACTTTACCGTAATCACATCACCGGATTTAACAAGATAAGACGGGATGTCTACTTTTTTGCCGTTAACCAAAACGTGGCCGTGGTTAACGATTTGTCTTGTCTGTTTGCGCGTAATACCGAACCCTGCTCTGTACAAAACATTGTCCAGTCTTGATTCCAAAAGCTGCAACAGGATTGTGCCGGTTACACCGCTTCGTCTTGTTGCTTCCGTATAGTATTTCGCGAACTGTTTTTCGCTTACCAGATAGGTAAGTCTGATTTTTTGCTTTTCATTCAAGTGAAGCGCATATTCGGAAAGTTTCTTTCTTACCGCGCCGTGCTGCCCTGAAGGGCTTTGACGCATAGAAGAAGTCAACTTTCTATTAGATAAATCCTTTACTCCATAATTACGGAATAATTTATTTGTCGGTCCTGTATATCTAGCCATTTTTTTTGTCCTTTTCAAGTTAATTTTCGTACCTGCCGCCTTTTAACGTCATTCTGAACCTGTTTCAGAATCTCTTTGTTATCGGCTTCTCACAGTTTTGGCAACTGTTTTGCTTTATATGTTATACTCTGCGTTTCTTCGGCGGACGGCATCCGTTGTGAGGGATTGGCGTCACGTCCTTGATTAATGTAATTTCTAACCCTGCTGCCTGAATAGCGCGGATAGCGGTTTCACGCCCTGAGCCGGGGCCTTTGATGTGAACTTCAACTTTTTTCATGCCTTGGTCGATTGATTTTTTTGCCACCAATTCAGCAGCAGACTGCGCTGCAAACGGGGTTCCCTTGCGCGCGCCCTTAAAACCGGTCGCTCCGGCCGTTGCCCAGGCTATAGCATTACCCTGAGTGTCGGTAGAAGTTACTATTGTATTGTTGAAAGTCGATTGTATATGTACAACTCCCTGCAATACGTTTTTCTTTTCTTTTTTCTTTGTTCTTTGCGGTCTTGCCATTTTTTTATTTCCTTTATTTTTTATTTATTTTGTCATTCTGAACTTGATTCAGAATCTCTTTGTTATCGGCTTCTCACAGTTTTGGCAACTGTTTGCCTTCTTTTCCCAAAATCTTTGATTTTGTGGAAAATGGCCTCACTCAATCCATTTGGTAGTGAGTTGCTTTTTATGCTTTTGTGCTTGTTATTTCTTCTTAGTTATCGCCATGCCTTTTTTACCTTTGCGGGTTCTTGCGTTGGTTTTTGTCCGCTGACCGCGCACAGGAAGGTTGCGTTTGTGGCGCATGCCTCTGTATGAGCCGATTTCTTGAAGACGCTTGATACTCATCGTAACTTCACGTCTTAAGTCACCTTCAATTATATAATTTGATAATTCGTTTCTCAGCACTTTAATATCTTCATCTGTTAAGTCGTCTGTTCTTAAATCAGGTGAAATTTTTGCGGCTTCAAGAATCTTTGCGCTTCTTGCCGGGCCTATTCCGTAGATATAAGTCAATGCAATTATTATTCTTTTGTTACGGGGTAAATCAACCCCTGCCAGTCTTGCCATTTTTTTATATTTTCCTTTCGGTTGTTTGTTGGTGGTTGATGGTCGATGGTTGATGGTTTGTTTTTTATTGATAAACTATCAACTTTCAACTATCAACCATATTATCCTTGTCTTTGCTTGTGCTTAGGGTTTTCACAAATTATTGCGACTCTGCCTTTTCTTTTAATTTTTTTGCACTTGTCGCACATTGGTTTTACTGATGAACGTACTTTCATTTTTTATTTCCTTTATTTAACTATTTTTATTTTCTGGATTGCCGCGCCCTTCGGGCTCGCAATGACATATTCGTAATTGACGGCTATGTCACTTTAATCTGAATGTTATCCGTCCTCTTGACAGGTCGTAAGGGGTCATTTCTACCTTAACCTTGTCGCCCGGCAGGATTCTGATGAAATTCTTTCTGATTTTACCTGAAATGTGAGCCAATATTTCGTGTCCGTTCTCTAACTTCACCCGAAACATTGCGTTAGGCATCGCTTCGAGAATCGTACCTTCTAACTCTATGACGTCTTTTGACATATTTTCCTCATATCGGCTTGCATAATATAATATATCATATTTGCTGAAAATTTGATTGCAAGAGGGGGGCAAATGAATTAAAGCAGGTAAACATCTGCATGATTTCGATTGTTTTTTTAAAAAAAGCACACAAACAGAGGGTGTATGGCAATTAAAAAACGCCTTACCATGCAACTTTCCGTCTCGTTTGTAAATTTTTCTTAATATTTCAAATATTTTTACTTTAAATAAACAATCAATTGTCCATGACCCAGCAATTGTCGTCCGGATATATTACTTTAACAGCTTTTT
>JAIRZW010000199.1 GCA_031267015.1 Heliobacteriaceae bacterium
GAGTGTTTTTGTCTTCGTCGAACAGGTATTCGTCGTTCTCTGTGAGGGTTTCAAACTTTTCCTGCGCGTTCAAAAGCACGAGAGCGGCCTTGCTTGAGGCTTTTTTCTCGATTAGAAGCTGAAAAACCTCATACAGCTCGAAATCCAGCACAACCGAAAGCCCGAGAATCTCGCCCAGTCCGTTTATTATGTTGTTTATGACCAGCAAAGCGTCTTGGGTGTCGGCTTCAAGCAGGTTGAATAAATTATCAAGGTACGGAATCTCGCCTGCGATGTTTTCGGCCATGGATGAGTTTTTCATGGTTTCAATGATTGCGGGGATTGCGTCCTTGCTGCCGTAAGCGGTCAAAAACTTCACGGCCTCAAGCTTTTCAAACTCATCGTCGGATTGAAGTTTTTGAAGCGCGTCATGATAACATTCCTCATCTTCAAGCGCGGCAAGGGCTTGCGCACAGTTAGCAGAGAGGTTTTCGTGTTCACAATAGGCGTTTTGGCGCAAAAGCGGAATCGCCAGCGGGTCGTTTACGAACGAAAAATACTTTGCGGAATAGGTTTTTTCCGCCAAAGTTCCCTTTTTAAGCCGTTCAAGCATATCGTCGGTAATGGCTTCATCAGCGTAATTCACAAGCGCGGTAATGATAAACTCCTCATAAGACGGCGAATACACGCACAAAAAATTCAGAAGATTTTTGTAATTACTGTCATTAACCACGTCTCTCAGGCGGTTTGCAACGTTTTGTCTGATAAAATCAAAAAGAAACGCATCTTTTTCGACCAGCGCCTTAAACATTTCAACATCGGCGCAGTCAATCAAATGCCGTGCAGCGTGTTCATAATCGTCTTTGTTCTTGCCTGTAAGTTTTTTGATTAAGTCGTCCATTGCTTTATTATATCATATAACAAAAGGCTTGACAAACTCCCAGCTTTCTTACACAATCACTTGTAGTTACATTTCGTAAAGGAGGAAAGTATGAGAAAAAAAATTACACGTTATTGCGAGGCATTAGCCGAAGTAATCCAGACTGGATTGCCGCGGTCGCGCTTTGCGCTCCCTCGCAATGACATTAGGTCAAAATTTAATTGAAGTGGACGATTATCCGTGGTAGGTTAGTCTAAATAAAATACAGTAATAACTTTGTGGCTTTCTTCGGCGTACTGGACTGCGTTGTGCAAAGTTTTTGAAGTGTGCGACAGGAAGCAGATTAACTGGTTGCAATCGTCGATAATCTCACGGTTACACACTCTTGACGCGTCCGCAAGCGTCATCATCGCGCGGTCAGGGTGTTCGACTATATTGGGGATTCCGATAAGCTGGTTTTGAACGTCACTCGGCTGCTGCCCTATTGTTTGAGGTAAAATAACCTTTAATTTATCAGGGTTTGCCTTCATTGCCCCGCGAATCGCTGCCGCATTGGTTCCGGACGAACCGCCCGAAGTGATTATGGTGTTGCCTTGCATGACAAGTGCGGTCACAAGCGTCTCAATCATCTGCTGGTGTGTGATAGGCAGATTGCGGCTTCCGATGATAGCGATTCTTTTCGCCGACTGCTGGATTGCAGCGAGTTCCATTGCCAGTTCGTCAATAGTATCAGGCGAATTCGATGATACTACATCCAAATCGTCCACAGGAACCGTGATTGAAGGCTGTTTTTCACCGTCTAAATTCAAAATTGCATTTGTCATTTTATCCTACCACTTTCTTATTTGATTTTAAACTAATTTTAAAGTATTATGATTGTAGCATAAAAAAAATATTTTACAATGAGGGGATATGGAAGATATTTTAAATAATCTTAACAAAGAGCAGTGCGAGGCCGTGAAAACCGTGTCCGGAGCGCTTTTGATACTTGCGGGCGCGGGCAGCGGAAAGACGAAAGTCCTGACTTCAAGAATTGCATATTTAATCAAAAACGGTGTCCGGCCGCGCGATATTTTGGCCGTAACCTTTACAAACAAAGCCGCAAAAGAAATGAAAGAGCGCTTAGGCATTATCCTCGGTGAAAATACGGTTAAATACATGTGGGTCGGGACTTTTCACGGGATTTGCGGGCGGATTCTGCGCGAGAATATTGAAAGTTATGCGTTCCAATCAGGAAAGCACTTAGACCGGAATTTTACTATCTACGACGAAGCGGATTCGGTTGCGGTGATTAAGCAGGCGGTCAGAAAGCTTAACCTTGACGAGAAGATTTATGCGCCGAAACTCATCAAAACGATTATCTCCAATGCCAAAAACAAAATGCAGGATGCGTATACGTTTGCGACTTTTTCGCGGGACTTTCGCTCGCAGAAGATTGCGGCTGTGTTTGAGGAATACGAAAACACGCTTAATAACAACAATGCAATCGACTTTGACGACATGCTGCTTTTGACCGTGAAATTGTTAGAGCAGAACGCCGAAGTCCGCGAATATTACCACGACCGCTTTAAACATATTCTGGTGGATGAGTATCAGGACACGAACCTTGCGCAGTATATGCTGGTGAATATGCTTTATACAAACAATAAAACCCTCACCCCTGCCCTCTCCCAAGGGGAGAGGGAGTCTGACCGCTCCTTGTGCGTTGTGGGCGACGTTGACCAGTCGATTTACAGCTGGCGCGGAGCGGATTACACGATTATTTTGAACTTCCAAAAGGATTTTAAGAACGCAAAATTAATCAAGCTTGAGCAGAATTATCGCTCGACCGCCAACATTCTGAACGTTGCAAACGCAATCATAGAGAACAATACAGAGCGCGTGGAAAAGGTTCTGTTTTCCGAGAAGGGCGCAGGCGAATTGATTGACTACTTTGAGGCGCAGGACGAGGCGGACGAGGCGAATTTTATTGCGAGCAAGATTCGGCAGGATTCCGGCGGGAATTACAACCGCTATGCCGTGCTTTACCGCACTAATTCACAGTCGCGCGCGCTTGAAGAAGCGCTTATGGCCGCAGGGATTCCGTATAGAATCTACGGCGGGCTGAAATTTTACGACAGAAAAGAGATTAAGGACATAATCGCATATTTGCGGCTGATTTACAATGCGGACGATTCGCAAAGCTTTCGGCGGATTGTGAATGTTCCGAAACGCGCAATCGGCGACGTCACGATTAAAGCGCTTGCTGAATTCGCTGATTCGCGTGACAGAAGCCTTTTTGGAGCAATCGAAATTATTGATGAATCTGAGTTATCTCAAAAAGTTCAAAGTAAATTGAAAGATTTTGCGGAATTGATTTTAAAGTTTCGCGAGGCAGTGAAAACCCATGAATTGCGTGACTTTGTAACCCTCGTAATCGAAAAAACCGGCTACCTTGCAGAATTACAGCTTCAAAACACGCCGGAAGCCGAGGCGGATATTGAAAACCTGCAAGAATTGGTAAACGTTGCGGGCGAATTTGAGCCTGAAGAAATTGACAATGTTTTGGGTGAGTTTTTGCAGACCGTGGCGCTTGTGTCAGACATTGACGGGCTCGAAAATATCAGCAATAACGTGACTTTGATGACTTTGCACTCGGCAAAAGGGCTTGAGTATCCCGAGGTTTTTCTCGCCGGCTGCGACGAGGGCGTTTTTCCGCACCAGCGGACTTTTGCAAGCTCTAAAGAGCTTGAGGAAGAACGCCGCTTAATGTACGTCGGAGTTACGCGCGCAGAAGAAAAATTGTATCTGTTGTCCGCAAAGCGCCGCCAGATGTGGGGTGAATACAAATATTACAACCCAAGCCGGTTTATTGATGAGATTCCGCAGCAACTGCTCAACATGATTTGTTTTGAGGGCTCCACAAGCGGCTCGTCAACTTTCCAAAACGCTGTGTCTAAGGCAAGAACAGGCCAATCGGATTACTCGTATTCCGCTGTCAGAACGGATTCTGACGGGTATGTTAAACCGTCGGCAGGCTTTGGTAAAGGGTTTACAGCGCCGGGACAGAAATCCCCCCCTGCCCCCCCTTTAACAAGGGGGGCGAATGCCGCTCCGCAGCGTACAATTCTTGTTAAATCCAAAGAAAACAAGCAGCGCGACGAGGAAAAAGTTGCGGAATTTTTTAAGGACAACGCAATTAAACGCATGCTTGCCGAGAAAAAGCAGAAAGACCAGGACGAGCTGCTTGCAAAACAGGAGCGTGAGCGCAAATTGCAGGAGACGCAGCCCATTGAATATGTTTTCAACGAAGGTGAGCGGGTTTTCCATGAAAAGCTTGGCGTCGGACACATCACCGAGGTTACACAAATCGGCGAAAGCCTTATGTACACAATCGACTTTGGCAAGCTTGGCAAAAAAGCCATGGACGCTGCTTATGCACGGTTGAAGAAGTTCTGACACAACACTTGAAAATTGTATTACAATGTGTTATAATGTATTACATAGTAATACAGAAAGGTAACAATATGGCATCAGAACAATTTTCAATGAGAATCCCTAAAGAGACAAAACAAAAGCTTGAAGAACTGGCGCAGGCAACCGGACGCTCAAAAGCGTATCTGGCAAACGAGGCAATAGACCGCTATGTAGAAATAGAAGAATGGCATATTAAGGCTGTTCAAGAGGGCTTGAGGGCAGTTGAAGAAGGCCGTGTGATTTCACATGAGGAAGTTAAGAGAAAATGGCTGAACAAATAATGAAACTCATTTGGACTGACCCTGCTGAATTTGACTTAGAGGATATACAGCAGTATATTTATAATGACAATCCAAAAGCAGCCCCAAAAGTTGCCTTATATATTATTGACAAAGTTGAAGCCCTTCTGCCGCAGAACCCGCGGATCGGCAGAGCCGGACAGGTTTTAGGAACACGTGAACTAGTAATCCAAAAATATCCTTACATTGTGCCGTACAGAGTTATAGAAAACAAGCTTTATATTTTAAGAGTTTTGCACACATCCAAAAAATTGGGATAAGTCTTTTGAAATTTATTTCCTCACAACCTCAATCTTATACCCGAGCAGGTCGGTAATCATCTGAAATTCGGCAAGGGTAATTGTATTCCGGTTAAGCTTTCCATAAAGGCTTTTACGGGTGTAGTTTAACCCGCTGGCTTCACGCATTTTGTCAGCAATTCCTTTTATTGTAATCCCGTTTAGAGATAACAGAGACTTTATGTAATTTTTATTGTCCATAATCGGATTATATAAGACTTGACAAAGAAAAGGAAACAATATATACTTGTACTTATTAGTGAGTACAAGTATTCAAATACAAGCACATGTATTTTAAAGTGAGGAATAAAATGAGAAAAACAGCATTTACATTAGCGGAGGTTCTAATTACTTTAGGAATTATCGGCATTGTGGCGGCATTAACCATGCCTTCGCTGATTGCTAAACATCAGGAAAAAGTTACTTCTACAAAATTAAAAAAGTTTTACAGTGTTTTTTCGCAGGCATTTGAACTGGCAGTAATGCAAGAAGGTGACCCGGCAGATTGGGATTTAATAGGATATGATGACGCACAAGGTTCGCTGAATCTCCTCAGCTACTTCGCTCCGCATTTAAAAATAGCCAAAAACTGTGGACTTGGTACAGGATGCTTCCCGGACGTAGATTATAAAACCCTTGATAAATTGGTTTCTCTAAATATTAATCGTTATCCAGAGCAAGCCAAGATTCAATTAAATGACGGCACACTGATACGTTTTGTTACAAGAAGTGCGGATTGCAGTGCAGATTACGGCTCTACAAAAATGCTTTCAAGTGTATGTGCCAGCATAGATGCGGATATTAACGGTTTTGCCCCGCCAAATCAATGGGGACGTGATATATTCGGGTTTAATATTACAAAGTATGGTGTAGTGCCTAACGGTACAAAAGATGAGAATATTAGTGAGTTTTTTGATTTTGGTACTTGCAAAATCTCCAGCTATGGTTATGGCTGCACGGCATGGGTAATTTATAATGAAAACATGGACTACCTTCACTGTGACGACCTGAGTTGGGACGGCAAGACTAAGTGTACTCCTTAGCATTAAACGGTGTTGCGTCCGCTGCCGCCTTCCCGTCGCCGGACTCTGCTCAGTTGAAATAAAAGGCACAGACTTTATTATTGTTTAGCCTGTACCTTTTGTATATCGGCTGCCCATCAGTCGGGTTTTACAAACGTACATCCCCTTTAGTCCGGGTAACCGTTTTGCCTCCTCCGCTTTTTGGTACGCCCGAAAATATCACGGATGATTCGGTTTGAAGGCAAAAGTTTTAGTTGTTCCTGTGGGCTGGTGCTACATTTCTTTTGTATTAATTGTCAACCGGCGCGGTTCTTTTGAAACTGTTTCCTGCTTCGGAATTGTTACATGCAAAATCCCGTTTTTGTATTGCGCGGTTGCTTCGTCTACCTTAACCGGCTGGTCAAACGAGATTGTGCGCATGTATTTGCCATAGCGAAACTCGCTCGTGTGAAGCCGTTCGTTTTTCTTTTCCTGTTTGTCTTCTTCTTTTTCTTCGTGGGTTTCGGCTCTTATAGTCATGAAATCGTTGTCCAAATCCACTGTGATATTATCTTTTTGAACCCCCGGCAGCTGGACTTTTACTTTATAATTTTCGTCAGTCTGCTTAACTTCAACGGCAGGACGCCAGGTGGTAATTTTTCTTAAATTCAACGGGTGCGCAAATGCGTGGGATGAGAACGTATCACGCAGGAAGTTATTCAATTCCTGATGTATACTGTCGAAATATAAATCAGGTTCGCGGATGATTAATTCGTGTTTCATAGTTGTTTTCTCCTTTGTACACTCCTATCGTAAACCTTTTTTCACTGCCTTTCATTCAACTTTAGTCGAATTAATTAACCGCGGAGTTTAGACTTTTGAGTAATGGATAAAACAGCCGGTTTAGGGAATATTATATGGAAAAGGAGAAAAATACCATGGCTGTAAAGATGTTAATGTTTGATTACAGGGAAACCGAGAAAGCGTTTTTTGAAAAAAATAAGTTTGAAGATTTTGACATAACCTTTTACGAAAAACCTCTGAACGCGCAAACGCTGGCCAAAATTCCGCAAGAGGTGCGGGATTCGGCTTCGGTAATCAGTGTTTTCATAACCTCTGAGGTTACGGAAGCTGTTGTGCACGCGTTTAAGAATTTGAGGCTCATTTCCACACGCTCGACAGGTTTTGACCACATTAACACAAAAGCCTGCCGCAACAAAAATATTGCCGTGATAAATGTCGAAAGCTACGGCTCGACAAGCGTTGTCCAGTTTACTCTGGGGCTGATTATCTCGCTTGTCAGGAACATTATCCCCGCATACAATTATGTTAAAGCGCCCGAAACCTCCTGTCAATCCTTTGTCGGGCGTGATTTATCAAAATTAACCCTTGGCGTTGCAGGCACAGGCGCGACCGGCGCCGCGATTTCACAAATCGCAAAAGCAATAGGCATGAACGTTATCGCTTACGACATAAAAGAAAAGCACGAACTTGCCCAAGTTGTAAAGTACGTTGATTTTGCCGCACTGCTGAAAGATTCCGACATAATCACGCTCCATGTACCTTATACGGGCAATAACAAGCACATGTTTTCAGCAAAAGAGTTTGAGGCGATGAAGGACACGGCTTACTTTATAAATACCTCGCGCGGGGAGCTGGTTAACCTCAAAGACCTTTTTGCCGCACTCGAAAGCGGCTGTATAAAAGGCGCGGCGCTTGATGTGCTGACTTGCGAAAGTTTTAGTTTCCATTGCAGCGAGTTTTCAAAGGGGCTGCCTTTACGATGTACCGAAGAAATGTCCGTGCTTCAAGACCTGCTGAAACTTCCGAACGTAATCATAACCCCGCATATCGCATACGAAACCCAGGACTCGATTGACTTAATCCTTGAGAAAACAATCTATGGCGTGTGTGATTACCTCAAGGGCGAAAGCGGGTTTCGGGTAGTGTAAAGGCGAAAACCATGCAAAAATTCACGGCAGGCACAAAATAAATTTGTCCTGCCGCCTCTGTTTATAGTATAATATATTTTATAAGAAATTTCAAGTCTTTTGAGGGAAAATGATTGACTATTTGCTGGAGAAACTGAATTTAGATGAGAGCAGAAGGCCAAGTATAGAGGCATTTTCAGAAGCTCACAGATTAAAACCATATGTTAAGATTTTAGAAAATAGTCCTGACATTATTAATAAATTAAAAAGAATCAGTCCTGAAATAATTAAAGATAGCTGGGATTGTATAGTTGAACTATACAGATACAACATTAAGCTTTCAAAAGCTGTTTACCCATATTTGGCAATATTAGAAAATATATTAAAAATCAAAATAACCAATTATTTAAAGAATAAATATGGCAAAGACTATTATTACAACAAAGACATTATTTTTGAAGCCTTGGATCTTGACAAATTTGATAAAGAAATGTTTGAGCAATACCTTCATCATAAGATTAACAGGGTTATATATGTTGATTTGGTTGAAAAATACAAGGAAACTAATCCTGAATTAAGCAAAGATAAAATTAAAAGCAAAATAATCAAAATTAAATGGGCAATTTCTATTCTTTCAGACGCGGACGAATATTGCTTTAAGAATAATTATCCGAACCTGGAGGGTTTTATTGAAACAAAACCGACTCTTAATTACTGGATTACGCTGTTAGAAATCAGAAAATTTTTTGCAAAAGATGACGAAAGTCTTGACCTCAAGGAAATTTTCCCTGCAATCAAAAATGAAGACATTAAGACGCTTAAAACAATTGTTCAAAAACTGGACGATATAAGAATGCTGCGCAATTACATTTCGCACTACAACAGAATAATTTGTACTAAAATAAGCAAACATCTGACATTGCGCGATATTTACGAAAATATTATTGAAATCTTTAACCTGCTCGGCTGTCAGGATGTAAATTATATAGTCGGCGATATCACCTGCTGCGGACAAAGTGATTTTGAGGCGCTTTACAGTAAGTTAGATTTTGTGCATGAGATTATTTGTTAAAGTCAACTATCTTCACATTGCATTCTATAATCTCGGCAATAAATTAAACTATTGACAAACGATAAGATTTCTTATACAATCACTTGTGGTTACATATCGTAACAGATAGGAGAAAAGTATGAGAAAAGCATTCACATTGGCAGGTGCTACGCACGTAGATATGCAACACAACATTCGTAAAAACGCATTCACTTTGGCTGAGGTGTTAATAACCCTTGGGATTATTGGCATAGTGGCAGCATTGACCATGCCGGGTCTTATCGCTAATCATAAAGAAAAAGAAACGGTAACAAAACTCAGGAAGGTATATTCTTCAATCCAGCAGGCGTTTTTAAAGAACTATGCCGAACAGGGCGCGCCTGA
>JAIRZW010000115.1 GCA_031267015.1 Heliobacteriaceae bacterium
TTGCTTCGGCTGACGCCTCGCAATGACATGCTATTTCACATCCTTGAATATTTGTTCAGCGATTTTGACCATGTCGTCATAACTCATTACAGGTTTGTAGGAGTCGTTTGACTGTATCCAGTCGCCAATACCATTCTTTTGGTACTTTAATTTATCTTTATAATATTCATTATCATATTTATTATCTTTTTTATCAGCATTAGTTATACAAATCCTTATAATATTACCTTGAGCATCTTTGTCAATCCGTATCTGAGAACCGTCATCTAAGTATGTCCAATAAGCTTTCTCTACACCTAGTTTACGGTCAGCGTCAGCAATTTTTTTGCTTTCTTTTACTTCAAACTCATCAGACTTGGCATTGGCAAACTTTTTCAGTGTGTCGACAGCTTTTTTGTCCTCAACTTTTGCCTCAGCGTTTTGTTTTTCTTCTTTTCTCGCAGCTATTTTGTCTTCATAATTATTAATCTGCTCTGCTGCGTTGTTTTTGTCCTCAAGCTTGCCGGTTAAATTGACCTTCGCGCCGACAAGGAGATATTCAACACCGCTCTTTTTAGAGGTTTTGACTGCATCCGGGTTGTTCTTTTTGAACTCCTCTTTTGCTTCTTTTATCTGCTCGGCAGTCGGATTTTCAATCCCCTGTGCCTGCAAGGATTTTTTAATAATATTCGTAAAGCTTTCACCATTCTGAACTGTGTAAGAATGAAGCTCTGCCGGTTTTTCCTCTACTGGTTTTTCTTTTGGTTTTTCTTCTTCATTTTCAGACTCTATCACATTGCCGGCCTTGTCTTTGTTTACAGTCGAAATTACTTCACCCGCAGAATTCTTCGTAACCTCTGTCACTGAACCGTCTTCGGCATAAGTATAAGTTGTTACTTCTTCTGTCGGTAGCCCCGGGTTAACTGTTTTTGATGTCGGGCGTGCATTTGTTACATTGCCGTCCGTATCATAGTCTATAAGCCCCTCTTTGTCGCTTTTGTCCAGCATTTCATAGTTATAAACCACATTTTTATTATCTTCTTTTTTTGCTACCTCAACGCCTGTACAAATGCCGTCATCGGAGAAAGCCGCTGTGAATTTACCCTGATTTCCGGCATCAATCATTCTTTCAGTAATTTGGCCGTCTGCATTTATCTTTGATTCTGAAGGAAAGCTTCTAACCTCTGATTTCTCAACATAATATCCGTTCTTCTGTAAGGATTGTTCCGCTTCGTTTAATGCGCTGAGCGAACTGTAAACATCTTTTTCCTGACCTTTTTCAAAGTAACCGGATTCCCGGATTTCTTTTTCAGAAAGCACATTATCCTTACCGGCAGCATTGCGTAAAATAGTATTCATCGCATTTCTTTCGCTGGCGTCTAAAACACCGTCCTTGTTGAAATCAAAAACTTTTAAGGCCTGATTATCTTTATTCAGGCGGATATTACCGCTGCTGCTGCCGGTATTCATTGCTACTTCGCTGCCTTGTTTGCCTAATCTGATGTTGTTGTCTAAGCCCATATTCATGTCCTCCTTTTTTTCATGAATATCGGCAGAACGAATTCGAAACTTTAAAGAAACCGAGGAGTTGTTACAAAAGTTTACAAAAGCGCCTTCACGGCTAAGCTGATTAAGATTAAACCGCCAAGGATTTCCAGATATTTTGACGGGAAGTTTCTTATGCAGTTCCCTGACCAAAACCCGCCCAATGACATTAAAAACGACACAATCCCGATTAAAACCGCCGGAAACACAATGTCTGCCGCGGCCAACCTTATGCCCGCCCCTGCCGCAAGCGCGTCAATACTCGTCGCAACCCCCAGTGCAACAAGGCATTTAAACCCAATACAAAAAGCTTCGTCCTCTTTTTCCTCGAATGCCTCAAAAATAAATTTCAAACCCAGAATCATGAATATCCCGAAAACCAGCCAGCGGCTGTAACTTTCAACATAATTATACAAAAACGACGCCCCAAAATACCCGATAAATGGCATTACACCCTGAAACAGCCCCATTGTCAACGCCAAAAGCACTGAATTTTTAAGCCGGTTTTGCCTGAAAATGCAGCCCTGCGAAAACGAAACAACAAAACAGTCCGTTCCGAGCGCCAAAGCCAAAAATATCAACTCAATTAAACTCAATTTCCACCTCAAAAAGCCTGTTCCACGGGAATTTATAATCTATATTAACATGAAAATCCAGCATTTTAAACACCTTTTCCTCATACGGTTTCATTTTTGTTTTAAGCTGCGCCAAGTCAGGCCCTGAAAGCTCCTGCCTCACATTGGCCTGATACGCCCAATCATCAAGGAATCTAACGGCCTGCAAGCGCTTAAACGCATTAAGGGATTCTTCGCCTAAAGGCTCAGAATGACGCATGATTACGGCAGCGCAAATAAGGCTTCCGAGCGTGTTCGCGGACGTGTTCCACGCCGAATACCCGTAGAAATCCCCTCTCCCCTTGTGGGAGAGGGTGCCCAAAGGGCGGGTGAGGGGTAAAATCTGCTCCACCAAAGAATTATCCGCGCCATTGGCAAACCGCACATCCGCAATCATATACGCCCCCCTTGCAAGGGGGGTGGCGCCTTGCGCCGGGGGGATTCGCCAAACCCCTGCAAACGGCTGTGTCGGAACTTTCATGACAATTTCACCCTGCCGGTCAATAAAATTATTCACATACAGAAGCAAATCCGCTTCCTGAGGCGCGCAAACCGTACAGCCCGCCAGCTCAATCTGGCCTTTTACAGACTGTTCGATTGAAATGTCTTCGTAATTGGAAATCAGGTGCTTGTATTCGGGCTCCAAAAACACCGGCGCGATTTTTAAGCCCGTCGAAACTACGCGCGCAAGCAGTGTTAGCGGAATTTCGTCCGCGCCTGTCTTCACAAAAGCGCCTAAAGCCTCAAGTTCACGGGCTTCTTCAACATTCCGACCGCACTCGGCACAATCGTCTTTTGAAAACACCAGCGTGTCAAAAAGCCCCTGCTTCTGCCACTCAAGATAAATCTTGTTTATTTCAAAGTTCCGTTTGCGCGTCGCAAAGTAATCATCCAAAATCCCGGCCGGAATCCCGCAATCCCTTCCGCTGTAAGAATATTCAAAAATCGCCTTACCCCATTGCGTCCAGTATTCTTTTTCTTCCTCGTTAATATTGTTGTTTGAAATCCGCATTATGCTTGAAAAAGCGTAA
>JAIRZW010000121.1 GCA_031267015.1 Heliobacteriaceae bacterium
TAAATGCGAAGACGCGAAAAAAGCGGTTACCATTGACAAAGTTGCGCGTGCGGTCGGAGAGTTTTACGGAGTTGCGATTTCGGACTTCTTAAGCGCTTCAAGAAGCCAGCGGGTTTCAAGTGCGCGCCACGTTGCGGTTTATCTTGCGCGCGAATTGACCGGAAAAAGTTTTGAGAATATCGCGGAATATTTTAACAAAAAACACACAACCATGCTGTATTCTTACGAGAAAATTAAAGAGGACTTAAAAGTGAATAAAGAGCTTGAAGATGCGGTGAAGGAGATTAAAAAATGTATGACTACATAAAAGGCACGATTGCGGCCAAGGTTAATTCGTCAAAAGGAACGTTTGTCACAGTCGAAACCGGCGGCGGGGTCGGGTATTTGACCGAAGTTACAGGCAGGGATTTTGAGGCGGCGCCGGAGGTTGGTGAACAGGGCACAATTTACACTGTCCTAATCCACCGCGAAGACAAAATGGCGCTTTGCGGGTTTTTGCACAAGGAAGACCGTGATATTTTTAATATTTTGACTTCTGTGTCAGGCGTCGGAAGCAAAATGGCGCTTATGCTTTTGAATGAATTTACGTCATCCGAGCTTATCGGGTTTGTGATTGAGGGGAATTTCAAAGAGCTTACCCGCGCAAAAGGAGTGGGGCCGAAGCTTGCGCAGAAGATTATTCTGGAATTGAAAGACAAGTTGATGAATTACCAAACCACGGAGCCTCTCACTGTTCCGGGTAAATTGCAGGATTCTCAGGCTGTACAGGACGCGCAAATGGTCTTGACTTCGCTGGGCTACGAGCGCGAAGAGATTAAGTCTGCGCTCTCAAAAGCCGCGGCCGCAGGCAGCGCGAGCGCCGAAGAGATTTTGCGCGAGGCGCTTAAAGTATTGTCTAATAACTAACCTTGTATGGGTAATCATCAGGGATTTTCCAGCCATTGTATTGGATTACGGCAGAACACATGTGCCCACTTGTCCGACAGCCGGCGTAAGAATTATCATACAAATCCGCTTCGGTACCCTTCCACGTATATTTATAAGGCTCGAAACCTTTATCGTAATTGTAAACCCATAAAGGGCCGGTGTCTGTTGGCTGGAATAAAAAAGTAAATACGCAGCGTCCTGAATAATTACACTTTTTGGGGTTTCCTCCCGGGTAAAACAACCAGTCTCGTATGTCTAATACTCCGCTTGATTGAACCAGCGCACTTCCGTCAGCAAAGTATATTGTTATACGCCCTAAAGAGTCTTCATCGACCTTGACAGAGTTGATGTGTTTTGCCAAATATGTGTTGTACCAATCAAGCGGGCGTGCAGGATACTCCTCATACCAATCCTTTTTGTCGCCGTGTTCGGCTTCTGCAAGCATTACAGCCTGATTCATGGTTGAGTAAACTTTTTTAAGCCGCGTTTCAACAACGCTTTTCGTGTGGTTGTAAATAAGATTTGGCAGGGTAAGCGCTGCAACAACCCCGATAATTCCTAAAGTAATTAGTACTTCTGCGAGTGTGAATGCTCTTCTATTCATGTTAACCTCCGAACAGAATCTTAGCATAAAACCGAAAAAATGTCTAGCAAACGTCGGGTTGTTACAATTATTTACTTTGTAAATAGTATTCTAAAGCCTGCGGTGAAGTAGTTTTTGATTTCTGCGAATGAGCGGATGCGGGTTAACATCATTAAAATGTAACGCGGGCGCAGGTAATAGCGTTTGATTGCGGATTTGTGAAGCTCAAAAACACGCTCTTTTGTCAGGTGGTGTGTGTTTACAGCAGGGTAAAAATATGCGTTTTCAAACGAAGTCTGCCCGTCAAACAGCCCGTTTGCGCAGGCGTAATCATAGAACCGCGTGCCAGGAAGCGGCATTGCAGTGTAAAAGCTTATGAAATCGCTGTTTAATTTGATTGCAAATTTGATTGTTTCCTCTGCGGTCTCCTCAGTTTCCCACGGAAGCCCGATTACAAAATAATTATAAATACGGATGCGCGCTTTTTTAAAGGCTTTTACGGTTTCACGGATTTGGTTAAGTGTAATTTTTTTGCCCATGTGTTCAAGCATTTCACTTGAACCGCTTTCAACTCCGATACTCACAAGGCGGCAGCCGGCTTTGTGCATTAATTTTGCAAGTTCCAAGTCCGCGGTGTCCGCGCGTGTGTTGGCTGACCAGATTATTTTTAGCCGGCTTTTTATAATCGCATTGCACAATTCGATTGTCCATTCGCGGTCGAGGTTAAAAATGTCCGACCAGAAAAGGAAGTTTTTGATTTTGTATTTTTCAACGCATTCGCGAATCTCGGCAATAATGTTTTCAACGCTTCTGCGGCGCACTTTCGCGCCTGAAACAGGAGTTGCAAGGCAGAAAAAGCAGTGGAACGGGCATCCGCGCGAAACCTTAATCACAGCCTGAACTTTGTTGTTATCAGGCCGGCGGTAAAGAGTATTATCCACCAAATGCCTTGCAGGGAAGGGGATTGAGTCAAGGTCTTCTATAAACGACCGCGGCCCGGCTGCTTTTATTACTAAATTATCGCGGAAATAAATCCCCTTAATCCTGTGAAGAAGCTGTTCTTCCACTATTTCGCGTAAGGTTTCCTCGGCCTCACCGACAATTCCGATATCCAGCGCAGAGTGGTTTTGCATAATGTCTTTTGCGAATGTCAAAAACGCCGCACCCTTTGCTATTGTAACCACATTCGGGCAGATTTCTTTTGCGGTTTGGACTGTTTGCAGGTCGTTTTCTAAGGTTGGAGCGGCAATGTTTACAACCAGATAATCCGGCTGAAATTCCTCTAAATCAGCTTCAAAATGAGATTGCTTCGTCGCCGTTGGCTCCTCACAATGACGATTGCTGCTGTAATCGCGAATACGAGCCTCCAGTCCGGCTTTTTCAGCAACAGCCGCAAGATACATTAAGTCTGACGGCGGCAAAGGAGGGATTACCAGAAGCTCTTTTGTCGGCTGCTGGCAGCGGTCTTCGCGGTTCATGACAGGCGACGGCGGGTAAATAAGAAGTATCCTTTTCATTTCTCGTTCACCTTAGATGTAATTCCTGCCGCGATTAGCAGGCATACTGCGCCGATTAAAAATGTGTATTCCCAGTGGTAATTTATCGCGTCAGAACCCATATCAAACACGCATTTTGAGATGAGCCACGCTACCAAAGTGCACACAAACACTTGCGGGCCGGCGATAAAGATATTGAAAATCCCCATTACAGAGCCTTCCGTGCCTTTTTTTATATATTTTGACAACATTGCGAACGGAAGCGCGCAAATGCTTGCCCAGCCTATGCCGGAAAGCCCCATTAACGCCGCAACCGCGGTTGTGTTTTTGCTGAACGCCATTCCGATATAAGCTAAAACCATTGTTAATATTGAGATTATATGGACTTTTTTATTGCCGAACTTTGCGGCCAAAATTCCGATTGGGATTGCCACTAAAAAGCAAACCAGATTAAATATTGCAAAGCAAATCGACGAAAAGTTTGTGCCTGCAAGGGTTGCGGTTTCGTAGAGTTTTTTTGTGGAATCCGCGGCAGTGGTCAGATCAGGGACGCAGTAGAGCGTGTGAACCGCGTACTGTGTGAAGAAAATCA
>JAIRZW010000169.1 GCA_031267015.1 Heliobacteriaceae bacterium
ATTGGCAGAGGTATTAATCACATTAGGAATTATCGGAGTTGTTGCGGCACTGACTTTGCCGGCATTAATGCAAAATTACAAGAAAAGAGTAGTCGAAACAAAGCTGAAAAAAGTTTATAATGTGGTAAATAATGCAATAGCAAGAGACGTTGCGGAGTATGGGGATTACAGCGAATGGTTTACAAACTGCCGCGACAGCGGAGGCAGCTATTGCAGTATGGATGATGCCTATGCGTGGGTACAGCAGTATTTTGCTCCATATATAAAAACGACTAAAATCGAAAAATATAACAAAAGCACATTGGATAATCCGCAAGGAATTTTATTATATTTCGCTGATGGCTCTATTCTTGAAGTTAAAACATATTTGCAGGATTATGCCTATTATATAGATAAAAAGGCTTTAGATAATCCTAAAAGAGGCATTAACATGTTTATCTTTATGTTTAATCCGTTAAGAACAGATTCCGGGATGAGTACATATACCCAAGGGAAAGCTTTTGAGCCTTATGCCTGGAATTGGAACGGTACAAGAGCACAACTGCTCAGCGGTGTTTATAACTCTTGTAATGCCAGCCAAGGCAGAATCTTTTGCACAAAGCTGATTCAGTATGACGGCTGGAAAATCCCCGATGACTATCCGTTTAAGTTTTAACCTTTATTAAAAAACCGCATGAATTTGTCGAGCAGTCCTTCGGATTCTTCGTCCGGCGCGGCTGAGCGCAGGTTTTCGAGTTTTGCTTTTGCCGCTGCATTGCGCGGGTCAATTTCGGCAAGCCGTGAAAGGTATTCTTCCTGTGCCTTGCGGTCGCCCATTTTTTCGTAATAGCCCGCAAGCTTTTCAAGCGCGGTCTTGTTTTGCGGCTCAAGCTGTGAAAGCTTTCCGTAAAACTCCATTGCATAGTGCTTGTCGCCGGATTCTTCGGTCATAATCGCAAGCGTGTTCACAAGATTTGCGTCACTGCCGTTCAACTTGTAAGCGCTTAAAAACTCGTTCAGCGCAATGTCTTTATTCCCGCGCACAAGGTTATACCGGCCCCAGTTAAGGTGCGCGTTGAAGTCGTCATTAAGCTTTTCATAAATCAGCGCACGCATTTGGTATGAGAGCGCAGAGTTTTTTTCAAACTTATCAAACGCATCCACACTTGAAAGCGCTTTTTCATAATCTCCGCTCATAAAATAATACTGCGCATTGAGCGAGTGATACTGCCCGCTGTTTTTTGGGAATTTTTCGAGCGCTAAGCTTGCTTTGTCGAGTTTGTTGCATTCAAGAAGACACTTGATTTTAGTGTAATCATTGTCAGCAACTTCCAATGCTTTTTGCGCGTTCCCGTTTGTTAAATAGAGCTGTGCAAGCTGTTCGCGCACTGCCGGGGTATCAAACCCCTGTGCGCGTGCGCGTTCCAGAGTTTCAAGTGCACTGTTAAGCGCGTTTTCTTTAATATAAAGGTTCGCAAGCTTGAGGTAAACCTCTTGAATACCGTCAAGAGATGCAATCCCCCCTTCCCCCCTTACAAGGTGGGCGGTTTCGTGCTCCATTATTCTTAAATACTCGTCAATGGCCTTCATGTTCTGCCCGGTCTGCTCGTAAAGCGACGCCAGCACAAACCGCGCGCGCAGAATATCGCCTTCATCCTGAGTGTTTGCGATTGCTTTTTTGTAATCGTTTATGGCATGGTTGTACTTTTGCTCCAAAGTTTGCAGGTTCGCGCGGTAAACATAGTACTTGTAGCGGTCAGTGTGCGCGTAAATATCCATTAACTGCTCGTACGCCATAGCGTTTGTGGCGTCAAAATCAAGGATTCTGGTATAATAATCCGCAGCCTCGTCGTAGATTTTTAAGACCATTGCAAGGTGTCCGAGCCGCTCAATTATGCTCAAATCCTTTTGGTTCTTTGCATAAAGCTTCTTATACTGCGCAAAAGCCTCTGTATACTGTTCGTTGTCCTCGTATTGTTCCGCAAGCTGTAATGTCATTTTTGCTCCTTTTCTGTTTAGACCCCGCATCAAGTGCGGGGTGACAAATTTCTAAATTCATAAATTCATTAAGAAATTTTGTCAGTTATAAATATTCTGGCTTTTTTCCATGCCGTTCGCTAAATAAAATTCTACCGCTTCAACGGATTTTTTCAAGACTGTCTTTAGCCCGTCAAGCTGTTCTTTCGGGAAATTTTGCAGAACAAAGCTTTCTGACGGGATTGGCGGCTGCGGCCCGATTCCGATTTTAAGCCGTGCAAAATCCTTTGTACCCAAGTGTTTTATAATCGACTTAATCCCGTTATGCCCGCCGTCAGAGCCGTCTGCGCGGAATCTTATCACGCCTGAGTCAAGCGCTAAATCATCGTAAACAACAAGAATATCATTTACCCCGATTTTATAGTAATCCATGACCGCCCGTACAGCTTCACCGGAAAGGTTCATAAAAGTAGCGGGCTTCACGAGAATAAAATCTCCGTCGCGCGCAATAAAACTCTTGAGCTTATTATCCTGCTTAAAATTCAGGCCCTTGTCCAGCGCCCATTTATCCAAGACCATAAACCCCGCGTTGTGCCTTGTAAAAACGTACTTATCTCCGATATTGCCGAGTCCGATAATTAGCTTCATTTTCATATAATAACATGAATAAGGATTACCGTGTCAATTTAACCAGTTTTCGCATACAAAAAAGATAGAAAACCCGTAATGTAAATATGAAACAAATTGAGGATTCAGGCATGAAACATAAACCTATAATTCAAGAGAGCGGATTTCGGCGTGCGCGGAGCGCACACCAGCGAGGCGGACGTCACTCCGCTGAGCTGCCGATAATCCAAGAGAAGAGTTCGGAAAAAGTCGCAAAGTTTTTGGAGAAAAACGCGCTGCACAAGAAGGATTTTGCCGAAATGATAGGGGTTACGCTGTCGTATGTGTATAACCTGATTGATAATACAGTCACGTTTTCGACCCGCAGCACAACGCTGGAGCGGATTGCCGCGGTTATGGAAATCGCGCCGGAAGAATTTGAAGAATACAAGATTCCGCAGGAACCTGTTTTACCGGAGGATTCCGTGGAATTTTTCAAAGATGTAATGAAGGAAAAGGGCATGTCAGTTGTGAATTTTCTAAAATCTTTTCCGCGCAAAAAACGTCTTGATATAGTGGACATGCTTCGCGGTGTGCTTCCGCTTCCTATTGATTTTAAGGAATTAACCATGATTGCGCAGGTGCTGGATTTGGGCAAAGACGACATTTACGCGATGTGGGAGCGGCGCATGAAACAGGTTCTTGAAGCCGGCGGCATGAATATTTACTCCAATGCCGCGCTTGTGAACGCTATGTTTGAGTGCGCTAAGAAGTATGTGAATATATAAATCTAAGCCACAAAAAAATACGCCACCCGCGATTCGAACGCGGGACCTATCCCTTAAAAGGGGAGTGCTCTACCAACTGAGCTAGTGGCGCAAATCTTCCAATAACCCTAATTTAGCAGGAACATAATTTTTTGTCAACAGAAATATTGTTTTCTCTATGCACTAAACGATTTTGTCTGAGGTCTGGCTGATTAACGCCGGCTCAAAATTCTTTTTGATGTCTTCTGCTTTCTTTTTGCTTTTGAGGTAATAGTAAATTCCGGTGCCGATTCCGGCTGCTCCAACTATAATACCCGAAATGAGTGCGCCTTTGCCTTTTTCTGTTTTTACAATTTCAGTCGGAACCTTCTTTTGTTTCCAGTTCTGAATCTTACCATGTATGTATGTTTTATAAATTGATTCACCTGTTCTTATGCAGCTGCGGTGAGTATGCCCTTCCCTATATAGCTGTGCGCTGGCTTTACCGCTCGGGTGCAATGCTCCGTTTGTTTCCCAAGCGGTTTGGAGTTTTCTGTGGTTTTCAAATATAAGAGCTCCCGGACGGTTGGCAGCATCGTATTTCATTGCCTGAACCATTTCGTCAGTCACAATTCCATCCTGTAACGCGCGTTCAGCAAGCTTATAGTCTTCATTTTCTTCAAGTAATTTAATGGTTAATTCTTCAACTACACTACTGCTGACATTGCGCAGTTTCATTTCCGCGTCTGCTTCTTTGTACGCTTTTTTGTATTTATCCCAGAAGTTGGTGAAGCGTTCTTCTTTGATACCATATCTTTCACCTAATTTTAGAACAAGATTTTTCTTTTTGTTATCAAATGCCGCATCTCTGATATAATCCAGTTCTTGCTGCGCTATATAGTATTCATGTCTTGTTTTGTACGAAATCGCTTTTGCAGCTTCCTTTTCGCTGCGCGGGTCAAAGTTTTTCTGTGCCATACCCTGCACGTTAGGTACCATTGGAATACAGTAATACTTAATGGCTTCCAGGTCAGTCAGTTCGCATGGCGCAAAACGCGACGGGAAGATTGCTATATCAGAACCCGAAGCATATGCATAACCCGGAGCAAAACCGTCAGTGAATACAAAACGCCCTTTTAAATCAGGGTCTTCTGAAAAGCGTTTAAGAATGTCTTTTATTCTTGCGGCTTCCTCTTTGTCCCCGCTGAGGTCTCCGCCGATTACGAGGAAAGCATTTTTACCTTCATCTGTTTTGGCAAATTGCGCCCAAGCTTCAAGAGCAATGTCATGTCCTTTTTGAAAATCACCCCGTCCCCACATGCTGTATACTCGCAGTTCTTCAGGTCCCAAGTTACGGAATTTGTCCATGTCAATGCCGCCGGTTAGCTTAAACTTTCTTCCCGGAAGTCCTGCAATAACTTCTGATGCGCTGTACTTAAACTCACCTTTTTCGTTTAATGAGTACCTGTCTAAAAGTCTGCGTTTGTTTTTGTATTTAA
>JAIRZW010000156.1 GCA_031267015.1 Heliobacteriaceae bacterium
ATCACAGCCGCAGCCGCGATTCCGTATGTAAGCAGATAAATAAGTATTGTCCCGGCAATGCCTGCCGCATCAAGCGTAATAATATTTTTAACCACAAACGCCATTGCAAAAAACGCTGCCGCACCCGCAGCAATCGCATAAGGCAGCACAGCAATGAGAGCCTTAATCCCAAGCCAAAACAACTTCAATATATTGTATCCCGGCATAACCTTATCATTGCCGTTCCTCACGTTTGATACGCATTCAGTCATAAACCCGAGCAGCAGCAGTGAAATAACAATTTCTAACAAAAAACACAGCGGATTTTTATCCAGATACAAGCGGTAAGTAAAAAATACAGGAACTGCATATACAGCAAACTTTACAATCGCCATACTGTCCTGAAAAACATCTTCAACTGCTTCAATTATTGACGCCATGGTTTAATTATAGCATGCCTTGCGGAAAAAGCAACCTAAACGTGGCGCCATTTTTCGGCTCACTTTCCACATTGACCGTACCTTTGTGAAGATTCACAAATTCTTTTACAATCGCAAGCCCGAGGCCCGTGGAGTTTGTAGATTCAAACTTGTTAAAAATCTTTTTTTGATATGTTGGCGCTATGCCGGGCCCGTCGTCGCGGACAGTTAAGGTATCCTGTTTAAACCCGACAACAATCCGGCTTTGCGCGAACTTAACCGCATTGCTGAGCAGATTAAACAAAATCTGCTGGAATTTTTGGTAATCCGCTGTGATTTCAATGTCTTCAACTTGCAACTCAATTTCAAGCCCGCGTTTGTCCGCAAGCGGGAAAATTATGTTCAAAACTTCCTCAACCGCAGTTTTTACGCTGAAAGCCGACAGGTTCAGCTTCAATGCTCCGGCCTCAATCTTGGAAATATCAAGAATCCCGTTAATCATGCCCAATAGCGTCAACCCTGCCGCGCGAATGTCGTTTACATAATCTTTTTGCTTTTCGTTAAGTGCTCCTGCACGCTCCTGCGCAAGCAGGTCGGAAAACCCGATAATCGAATTAAGCGGCGTTCTGAGCTCGTGCGAAACATTTGCCAGAAAATTACTCTTGATTTCGTCAGCCTTTTTGACTTCCAAAATCCCTTCCTGCAAGGCTTCTGCCTGCAGATTCATTATTTTGAGAACCTCAACAACTCCTTGTTCGCCGTGCTCTTTTAAAAAATCAGCGATTGATTCAAAATTCATATTATATATAACCTATGTAACGCAGGTTTCGGTAATACCCTTCATAATCAAGCCCGTAGCCGATTACAAACTTGTCGTCAATCTCAAACCCGTAATAATCCGGCTCAATATCGGTTTTGCGGAAGATTTTTTTGTCCAAAAGCGCGCAGAATTTAGTGGATTTTGTTTTGAAGTTCAGCGCCATAAAATCCAAAAGGAATTTCGCTGTAAGCCCGGTATCCACAATGTCTTCAACAATCAAGACATTTTTATTATTGAGGTCGGGAAGCGCAATATCAACCGCATTAACCTTGCCTGACGAAGTTTTGCTGCCGCCGTAGCTCGAAAGCCGTATAAATTCCATTTTAACAGGCATTTTCAAGCTGCGCACAAGGTCTGCCGCAAAGATTACAGCACCTTTGAGCGCGCAAATAACATGAACTTCCTCATTGCCGTAATACTCGTTCATTGCGGCAACAAGCTCTTTTATGCGCTTCTGAATCTCATCTTCAGTTATTAAAATTTTTATATTTTCCATACTGACCTTTTATTAAGATTCTAACATGTCATTGCGGGGAGTGCAAGCAGTGAAGCGGATGTTCTGAAATCACCTCAATCCCGCGCGCACCGGCAGATATCCACAAACCTTTTGTCACAGAAACGGTTTTGGCAGGCTTTGCGTGCTTGTTTTCTTCAATAAAATTCAATATAATATTCACCCTTGTGCGGTCGCAGTCAATGTTATTTTCTGCAAAAATCCGGTAAATCAACCGGCTTTTCAGCGCGTCAGAGCAGTTGTGAAAATTTTTAAACGGCTCGTCAAGCGTTTCTAAATACTCGTCCAAAAGCCGGTTATCAAACGCGGCAACCTGCGATAGGGAATTAAGCGACTTTACGACGTCCGCATTGATTTCGCGCATAAGCGGCAGAATCTTGTGCCGGATTAGGTTTCGCTTGTATCTGGTGTTGTCATTTGAAGCGTCGTTGTTTGGTTTAAGCCCGTTTGTGCGGCAATATTCCTCAATCTGCGCGCGCGTAACCCCCAAAAGCGGCCGGTAAAAAATCCCGCGCTGCTCAGGAATCCCCTCAAGGCCTTTTATTCCCGTACCTTTGATAATCCTGTACAGCACGGTTTCCGCGTTATCATCGTAATTGTGTGCGGTCAAAACAGCTTTGCTGTTAAATTTTTTCGCTGCGCGCTCCAGAAATTCATAACGCGCTTGGCGGCCTGCTGTTTCGGTTTGCGGCGCATCAGGGCTAAGGGTTTCACAATAAAATTCAACCCCGCACGCCTGCGCATATCCGCGGCAATTTTGTTCGTCATTGAGGCTTT
>JAIRZW010000022.1 GCA_031267015.1 Heliobacteriaceae bacterium
ATATGAAAAAAAATTATTCCAACCTGCCTTATGAAATCTTTAATTTTCAAGAAATACACTCTAAATATAAAAAGTTAAATATGTTAAAGAGTGCGCTTGGCTTGGACGAAGCTCAGGAAATTAATGAGGATTTGATATTTAGTTCTATATCAAAGCATAACTATGATGAATTTTATTTATTAGAATATATTATAAATAAAACTATCTGTGCGCCAAGAGAGATAAAGGTTCAAAACTCTCTTTTAATTTCGCTTTACGAAAAGCCCGAAGAATATAAAAAACAGTACGAAGCCATAAAAGAAGCATACAAAAATGAGTATATTTTTAAAAAGTTTGCAAGTTCAATGAGAAAAGACCTGTATCTGCAAGATAAAAGTAATTGCGAATTGTTAAATTATCAGATTTATGAAATTTGTTTTAAATATATCACTGATGAGCGTATTCTAGAGCCGGCAAACGTGCATTTAAACCTGCATTTTGTGCAAAAATGGATGTCTGAACAGGATAAGTTACAGTTAGAGCCTTTTACCGATGTCGAGGAAGAAATAGTTCAATATCTGGCAAACGGTTATTCAGTGTATGAACTTGTTGAAGAAAATTTAATCAGAGGTGAAAAAGATAAAGGTTTTCTGAATACAATTATACACGAAATTTTACCGGTAAAATGCCATGTTGAAACAATTAATCAGGTTATGGCAATACATTGCTGCCGCTGCCATAGTCCCGCAAAAACTTTAACTAATTACTGTCAATAATACATTTCATTAGAACAAAGATTGCCGTCTCAATACCTCCTATCAAAGTAACCGGCATAATAATACCCAGGCCATAATAATTTATGGCCTTTTCCTTTTTTAAGATATCCTGAGAGCGGAATTTTTTACATAGCTGCGGATGTTTTGAATAATTACCTCAAATTCACTGTCCGAATAAGTTCCGGCTGTTTGCAGCGCAGGGTTGAGAATTTTTGAGGGAATAAATTTTTGCAGGTAATATTTTTCAGCGCCCGCAATCTGACGGCTGGTTTGAATAATATCGTCATGCGTTAATTGTTCTCTTACAACCGTTGTGCGGAATTCATAATCAATACCGGAGTTCATGATGATTGAAATACTTTCGCGGATTTTTTCCGTATCAACCGGCATGCCGGCGAGCGCAGTGTATTTTTCAAACGGGGCTTTGATGTCCATTGCAATGTAATCAAGCAGGTTCTCCCGGAGCAACTCCTCAAGCACTGACGGAAACGAGCCGTTTGTGTCAAGTTTAACTAAAAAATCCATTGCCTTGATTTTGCGGATAAAATCCTTCAAACCGCTTTGCAGGCATGGTTCGCCGCCGGTTATTACAACCGCGTCCAGCTTGCCGCGGCGGGTTTCTAAGAAATTAAGACAGTCCGAAACCGAAATTCCGGACTGTTTTATTGAAATTAATTCAGGATTGTGGCAGAAGCCGCAGCGAAAATTGCAGCCCTGCATAAACACAATAGCACTTATTTTGCCCGGATAATCCAGCAGAGAACTTTTTTGCAAGCCGCCGATTACAGGCATTTAAAGGTTTTTCTTTCTTTAAATTCACGCTGTTTGCCGTTGTTCCACTGATTAACCGGCCTGATGTAGCCGACAACTCTTGAATAAACTTCGCATGCTTCGCCGCAGTCAGGGCAGGTGAAGTGTTCGCCTCTCACATAACCATGGTTCGGGCATGTGCTGAAAGTCGGAGAGAATGTAAAATACGGCAAATGATAGTTATTGCAGACCTTGCACACGAGATTTTTCAGCGAATCAGCGTCCGTACGCTCGCCTGCAAAAATATGTAAAACCGTTCCGCCGGTGTATTTCGTTTGCAGCTCGTCCTGGTGGTCAAGCACCTCAAAAACGTCGTCGGTATAATTCACCGGGAGCTGCGTAGAGTTTGTGTAATACGCTGCCCCGTCCATTCGCGCAAGCCTGTGGGACGTTCCCTCGCCCGGCGTTGCTTCAAGGTTGTAGTTATTGCCGGTTTCTGCCTGGAATTGCGCAATCTGCTTGCGCATAAAGTTCATGGTTTCAACCGCAAGAGATTTTCCGGTTTTGCTTTCAATGCCTTCACCGGTTAAATTATGGCATGCCTCGTTCATCCCTATAAGGCCGATTGTTGAAAAATGGTTTTTCCAGTACACGCCAAAGCGGGATTTAATGTCGCGCAGATAGAATTTTGTGTACGGATAAAGGTTTGCGTCTGTCAGCCGCTCAAGTAATTTCCGTTTAATCTCAAGCGAGTTTTTAGCTAAAATCATGCGTTCTTCAAGCAGGTTAAAAAATTCCCGCTTACTTTTTGCCATATACGCAAGCCGCGGCAGATTAAGGGTTACAACTCCGATAGAGCCTGTCAGCGGGTTTGAGCCGAACAGCCCGCCGCCGCGGTATTCAAGCTCCCGGTTGTCAATACGCAGCCGGCAGCACATTGAACGCGCGTCTTCAGGGTTCATGTCGGAATTTATGAAGTTTGAAAAGTACGGAATGCCGTATTTTGCACTCATTTCCCAAAGTCCGTCCAGATTTTTGTTATCCCAGTCAAAGTCTTTGGTAATATTGTACGTCGGGATTGGGAAAGTAAAGACCCTGCCTGAATTATCACCCTGCATCATTACTTCAAAGAACGCCTTGTTAATCATATCCATCTCTGCCTGAAACTGCCCGTAAGTTTCTTCTTTCAGCTCGCCGCCGATGATTACGGACTGCTGCGCGTAATATGACGGAACCGTCAAATCCATTGTTATATTTGAAAACGGGGTTTGAAACCCGACGCGCGTCGGTACGTTCATATTAAATACAAATTCCTGCAATGCCTGTTTAACCTGCTCATAGTCTAGGTTGTCGTATCTTACGAACGGCGCAAGAAGCGTGTCAAAGTTTGAAAATGCCTGTGCGCCCGCGCTTTCGCCCTGCATTGTGTA
>JAIRZW010000110.1 GCA_031267015.1 Heliobacteriaceae bacterium
ATATGAAAGCAAAAATCAAAAGAATCGTACAAGAATTAAGAACAGCCTTGCAGAATGCTATTGATGATTTTGAAGGCTTGTATCTGTTCGGTTCACAGGCAACAGGCAAAGCCACAAAAGACAGCGATATTGATATTGTTATACTGTTTAAAAATAAACGGTATTGGCAGCCGTTGGATTATCATAAAATACTATCACGTATTAGTTACGAATATGACGCGGATTTAGACACACATCCAATGACAAGAAAAGAACTGGAACGAAATTATTATTTTCATAAAGAAGTCGTAAACAAAGGAATATTTTATGGAAAAACAGAATAAAGAACTTTTTATAAAAATCAATCTTGAAAAATCAGAAGAAGCTATGAGAATAGCGGAGTATTCTATTTGCGATAAGGCTTTTACAACCGCACTGAACAGGATTTATTACGGGATGTTCTATGTTGTTACCGCATTAGCCCGTAAACATGAATTTATAACATCAAAACATTCTACTCTTAAGGGTTGGTTTAACAAAAAGTTTGTAAATGAGGACAAGATTGTTGAGCCCGCACTATACAGGATTTATAATACAGCCTTTGAAAACAGGCAAGAAAGTGATTATGATGATTTATACAAGTCAAATGAAGAATTTGTAAAATCTCTGCTTTCGGAAGCTAAGAAATTCATTGAACAAGTCAGCAAAATTATTTAAGTAAAATTTTTCAAGCATCATGTTAAGAATCGTTAATTTATATTTACAGATGTTTTTCGATATTAGAAATAATCGCAGACTTAGGCATAAGCCCGACAATTCTTTCGAGCGCTTTGCCGTCTTTGAATACCAAAAGGCTCGGAAGCCCGCTTATTGCATAATCCTTGGCGGTTTTAACATTCTCGTCTGTATTAATCTTAACAAACTTAACCTTGCCGTCAAATTCGCCGGCAATCTCGTCAAGAACCGGGCCTAATTTTCTGCAGGGCCCGCACCACGGCGCCCAAAAATCAACCACAACAGGCTGGCCGGAACTTAAAACTTCCTGTTCAAAACTTGAATCAGTAATATCAATCGCATTAGACATAATTTTTCTCCTTTTTTGATACATTATAGCACACAAACTATTTTTGTGCTATTATCTTACAATAATCTAACAGGGCAGGATAATGGCAAGAAAAAAAATAATTGAAATTGTTGTAGACATTGAAACAACCGGGCTGGATTACACAAGAGAGAAGATGGTGGAATTTGCCGCTATCCGGCTTGAGAACGGCAAGATTAAGGACACATACCAGAGCCTTATAAACCCGCAGCAGCACATCAGAAAATCCAGCATCGCAATCCACGGGATTACCGAGAGCATGGTCGCGGACGCGCCGACCGAGGCCGAAGTCATGCCTGCGATTTTGGAGTTTCTCGGCGGCCACCCGATTGTTGCGCACAATGCAATCTTTGACTACACATTTCTTAACGAGTCAAGCATAAGATTTAACGGCAAAGAACTAACCAATGCCCGTATTGACTCGCAGCAGATGTTCAAGGAAGTTTTTCCCGACCTTGAATCTCACGGACTGGGCATGCTAACGGGGAAATTCAATGTAGAGCTTGTAAACCACCACCGTGCAATGGATGATGCCATGGGGCTTGCGCTTGCATACCCGGCGCTGAAAAAATTATATCTGCAAAAATACGACTGGGAATTAAAACAGCTTGATAATGTTGAATATTTGTTTGAGCGGTTTCTGCGGATTCAGCAGACCGTAACCACGTTACAGTCTGAATTGCAGGACTTGAAATCCGTGTTTAAGCTTTATTTTGAACAGGGCGGCACCCCGATAACAGCGCAGAGCGGCGAAACCCTTGTTTACAACTCAAAACAAAGTTTCGGTTATGATTTAAGCCAGATTAAGGGCGTGCTGGAAGAAGTGGGGGCATTTGAAAAGGCTGTTAAGATAAACACCAGTTTTATAGACCGGCTTGTGGGCGGCTACCGGCTTGACGAAGAAAAACGCGCGCTAATCAGAGGGGCGCGTCAGGAACTCACTGAAACACGCAACATACAGGTAATTAAGGCAGGAAGATGACAAACAAATTATTTGACTTTTTTAAGGAGCCGGCAGCGGCGCCGGCATTGAGTATAGAACAGGCGGACAAAACCTATCCGAAATTTAGATTAAGAATGTTTTATTCATGTTTCATAGGATACGCATTTTTTTACCTTTGTAAAAAGAATATCGCGGCGGCGCTTCCGTCAATGAGCGCGGAACTCGGCTACACAAACCTTGAACTGGGGATTATCGGAAGTTCGCTGTACTTAACTTATGCATTCGGAAAATTCATTAACGGGATGATTGCCGACCGCGCAAACGTGAGAAAATTCCTGCCGACAGGCCTGATTTTGTCAGCGATTGCGAACATTTGTTTTGCGTTAAGCTACTTTGTATTCACGCCGGGAAAATTCACGTTCTTTGGTCTGCCTTCCGCAACCCTGCTGTTGTGGGCGTTTGCGTTCTTCTGGGGCGCTAACGGGTGGTTTCAGTCAATGGGATTTCCGCCTGTTGCAAAGTCTTTAACGTTCTGGTTCTCAAACTCCGAACGCGCTACAAAATGGGCGCTGTGGTCAACTTCACACCAGACCGGAACTTTCCTTGCCGTGATTCTGTCGGGCTTTGTAATCACAAAATTCGGCTGGCAGGCAGCATTTATATTTCCGGCAGTAACGGCGATTTTCGCTGCGCTCTGGTTGTTTAACCGGCTTCGCGATAAGCCTGCAAGCATGGGTCTTCCTGACATCGAAGAATACCGCGAACCTGAAAAAGCCGCGGCTTGTGCGGCTTTGGAAGCAGAAGACGACGGCCTGAATTATACGGAAATCCTTAAAAAACATGTTTTAGCAAATAAAGTAGTCTGGGCATTGGCTTGCGCATACATATTTGTTTACGTAATCCGTTTTGGCACGGAAGACTGGATTATAAAATATTTAGTTGAATTCAAGCACAATTCGCTTGAACTTGCGTCAATGAAGTTAAGCTGTCTGCCTCTGTTCGGGCTTTTCGGCACGATTATCGCGGGGCTGGCGTCGGACAAAATCTTCAAAGGCCAGCGAATCCAGATTAACATAATCTTCCTTGCGGGCGTGGTGTTGTGTCTTACGGGGTTATTTTTTAACAACTGTGCGCTCAGCCCTGTAATATTTAAAAACCTTACGCTTGTTGATATGTTTGACTTTTTGCTGATTGGTTTTACGGGGTTTTTCACGTATGGGCCTCAAATGTTAATCGGCGGGGTCTGTGCGATTGAGTCTTCTTCCAGGAAAGTTGCGTCGGCTGTGACGGGCTTCACGGGAACCTTTGGCTATGTCGGCGCGATATTATCGGGAGTAGGAACAGGGTTTGTGGTGGATAAACTTGGTTGGAACGGCGCAATCGGCTTCTGGGGCGTATCCGCAGCAATATGTATTGTTATCTGCACATTCCTGCTGATTAACGAGAAAAAGAAAAAAGTTAATTGCTAAAGCAAACGCAAAATATGTACTTGACAAACTCCTAAATTTGTAGTGTAATCATGAGTGGTTACATTTCGTAACAGAGAGGAGAAAAGTATGATGAAAAAAGCGTTTACGTTGGCGGAATTTTTAATCACATTAGGAATTATCGGAGTAGTAGCGGCATTGGTTATGCCCGGGCTGATTGCGGATTACAAGCAAAAGGTCTATGACACAGCGCGTAAAAAAGTATGGTCAACGGTGGGACAAGCAGTACGGGTAATAACGGTAAACGGCGGGATATCCGGTGCAGCAGACGCGCAGGATTTTGTAGAAAACCATTTAAAAGAACAAATAAAAATCCTCAAGACCTGCGACAATGCTAATTTACGCAGTTGCGGTATTGAAACCAACACAAATGCAATAAAAACACTGGCGGGGACTTCTACGACGATGCCAAAGGCGCTTCATAGTTTGGCATCAGGCATGTCAAGCGGAGCAACAACAAACGTCAACACTACAAGCTATGGTTTTGTGATGGCGAACGGATATTCGGTAAACTTATTTTACAATCCGCAATGCATGCCGGATGACCCTAATAACACCCACTTGGGCCAGGACAGAGTGTGTGTAAACGCTATTTATGACATGAACGGTCTTGCAAACCCGAATCAGGCAGGCAAGGATATTGGCTTTGTAACAGTACTTTATCCTGATGAAACTTCAGTAGCTTATGCACCTGATGTTGCCCCAAAAAATGCAGCAAATTCTGACTTCAATGGTGCACCTCAAGCTTGTACAGACCAAAACCCTGATTATTCAGTACCAAATAGAGATGAACTCCTAGCAATGTATATGAACGGAAACCTTCTAGGAATCGTCGCGTTCAACTACTACTGGTCCGCCTCTGAGGCTACGCCTACTTTAGGTTGGTGTCAGTATTTCGTCAATGGCACCCGACACCGCTGCGCCAAGACCGGTCCCGACCCCGTCCGGTGCGTCAGGAGATAAGCAATGACGATAAATAATTGCTAATATTTTAAATATATAATATAATAGGTATATGAAGACTGAGCAGCAGCGGCTGGCAAAAAAGAATACTAACAGGAAGTACCTTCAAGCGCTCAAGATTGCGGATGACACTTATCATCAAAAGGATTTCAGCAAAGCGATTGAGCTGTATCAGGGTTTGTTTCAATATCTTGATGATTCTTATGCGTGGGATAGCTGCGAGCTTTACCGCAAGCTCGGCGATGCGTATAACCTTTTGGGTGACAAAGATAATTGCAGGCAAATGTACGAAAAAACTCTTGATTACTGCACAACAAACGGAAGCGTTTACCTTGCGCTGGCCGGCACTTACTATTACTACGACAACGAAAAGGCAATCAAATATTACTCAAGAGCAATCGACTTAAACTTTAATCCGTCAGCGTTCACAGCCCGGTTTCTTACCATACTGAAATCCGACAAATACAGCCAGCAGCAGGTAAAAGAGCTTTTTGAATCCTACGTTGACAAGTACAGACCGCTTATTATGGAGGGCGGCAAGCCTTATGAACACGTTAAAAAAGGCAGGAAAAAATTAAAAATCGGCTATCTTTCGTCTGATTTTTATAACCACGCAATGATGCAGTTTATTCTGCCTTTGCTTGAACGCCATGACACAAAGAAATTCGACATAACCCTTTATTCATGCACTAATAAATCTGATTATATAACCGAGAGGATTAAGAAAACAGGCATGCAGTTCGTCGACGTCTACAAGTTAACCAATAAAGAACTTGCCAAAATGATTTACGAAGACGAAATCGACATCCTTGTTGACCTTGGCGGGTACACGCACAACAGAAGCTTTGTAATGTTATACAAGCCTGCGCCGATTCAAATGCAGTATTTGGGATTCGTAAACACGCTTGGCATGAAAGAAGCCGGCTACATTTTCGCGGACGAGTTTACCATTCCGAAAGACAAAGCGCACCTTTATACTGAAAAACCGCTTTATCTGAAATCCGGCATGCAGCGGTTTGACTTTAACAATCAGAACACGGTTTTCCCTGACATAACACCGCCGCCGTTCAAAAAAAACGGCTATGTGACTTTCGGGAGCTACAACTGCATATCTAAAATCAATGATTACACAATAAAATTATGGTCAAGCGTTCTGAACAAAGCTGAAAACTCAAAGCTGCTGATTTACAGAACCCAGCTAACCGAAGGCAAAAAAGAGCAGTTAAAATCAAAATTCAAGGAGCACGGAATCAGCGAAGACAGGTTAATTTTCTCCAGCGAAACGCAAAAGGTGCATTTCATGGCGTATCTGTTTTGCGACATTGCACTTGACCCTGTACCTTTCAGCGGCCTGACGATTACGACCGAGCTGATTCACATGGGAATCCCTGTAATCACCATGCCGGGCGAGAGCATGCAGTCAAAAGGCACGGCAAGGATTAATAAAATGCTCAAGCTTGATGAGCTTAACGCAAAAAGTGCGGAGGATTACGCCAACATAGCCGCGAAGCTTGCAAAAGACACCCGGCGTATTGAGCGTTACCGCAGGGATTTGCGTGGGATTCTAAACAGGTCAAAACTCCGCCGCGACGCAAAAGGCTTTGCCAAAAGCGTCGAAGAAGCTTACCTGAAAGCATGGGAGGGTTATATTAATGAACCATAAAGAACGAATCGCAAAAAAGAAAAACGCCCAAAAAAAGCATTTTGAAAAATTAACCCATGACACAAAGGAACCTAAAACTAAGCCTCCCCAGACGACAAATACAAACAAAAAGTTCGCTGAGGCGTGGGCGCTTGCAAAGGAAACTTATCAAAAAAAAGACTTCAAAAAAGCTCTTGAAATGTACAAAGACATGTTCCAATACCTCACACCGGCCGATACTGTTGACACGGGCGAGGTATACCGAAAGCTCGGCGACTGCTACCATGAGCTGAGCGACTGGGATAACTGCCGCAAAGCTTACGAAAAATGCTTAGAATATTGCAAAACAAACGCAGCCGTTTATTTGCGGCTTGCCGGCATATATTACCGCCACGACGGCGGCAAGGCAATAGAATATTATTCAAAATCACTTGATTTAAAATTCAATCCGGCAGCATTCACCGCAAGAGGGCTTACAATCTTGAAGTCTGATAAATACACCCAGCAGGAGATTAAAGAACTCTTTGAATCCTATATTGAAAAATACAGGCCAATAATTTTGCAGGGTGACAAGCCTTACGAACATAACAAGGAAGCCGGAAAAGGCCGGAAAAAATTAAACATAGGCTATCTTTCGGCCGACTTTAAGGCTCATGCCATGATGCAATTTATTCTGCCTCTGCTGGAATGGCATAACACCAAAAAATTCGACATTACTCTGTACTCGGCAAACAAAAAACAGGATTCAACAACAGAAAGAATCAATAAGAACTGGGTGCGCTTCGTTGACGTCAGCAAGCTTACGAACAAAGAAACCGCCAAAATGATTTACGAGGATGAAATCGACATCCTTGTTGACCTTGCGGGATTCACAAGCAACAGGTCGCTTCTCCAGCTCTACAAACCCGCTCCGATACAGGTACAATACCTGGGGTTCGTTAATACTATGGGAATGAAAGAGATTGACTATATTTTTGCGGACGAATTTGTAATCCCGAAAGACAAGGCGCATCTTTACACGGAAAAACCGCTTTATCTGAAATCCGGGCTTCACAGATTCGATTTTTGCGACCCTAAGCTTGTATTTCCGCAGATGACTCCGCCGCCGTTCAAGAAAAACGGTTACGTGACTTTCGGAAGCTATAATTGTCTGTCCAAAATAAATGACAAGACCATAAGTTTATGGGCGGATGTTTTGAAAAAAGTCGAATATTCAAAGCTTCTGATATACAGAACAAAAAAATTCACGCCTGATAAGAAAGAACAGTTCATACAGAAATTCAAGGCGCTTGGAATAGAAGAGGACAGACTGATATTATCTGATGAGCGGTTTAAAACTCATTATATGGCTTACTTGCTGTCAGACGTAGCGCTTGACGCGCATCCGTTCAGCGGTTTAACGATTACGACCGAGTTAGCGCAAATGGGAATCCCTGTAATCACGCTGCCGGGCGAGGGCATGCAGTCAAAAGGCACTGCAAGCGTTAATAAAATGCTCAAGCTCAATGAGCTTATCGCGAAGGATGAGGAAGATTTTGCGAATATAGCGGCGAAGCTTGCAAAAGACAAGCGGCGCATAGAGCGTTACCGCAGGGATTTGCGCGGGATTCTGAGCAGGTCAAAACTGCGGCGTGACGCGGAAGGTCTTGCCAAAAGCGTCGAGGACGCTTATTTGCGTGCCTGGAAAGAATATATTAATTCGTAATAATAAGCCTGAGGGTGGTATACCTTATGAACACGATAG
>JAIRZW010000014.1 GCA_031267015.1 Heliobacteriaceae bacterium
ATCAGCCTCCAAGTGTCTTCAGACGGAATGTTTTTAATATCATTTTTCTGATATCTCTTAACCAAGCCGAGTGCATAAGAATGTTCATCATTCCAGGCATCAACAATTTCTTTTTGAAAACCGGTTTTTTCGCTGCTCAAACGCCCGTCTCTTTGCGCGGCAGTTTCAGACTTGCTGCTGCCTGCAAAAATAGATTTTGTATCTATTTTTTTAACAGCGGCAGTAGTTCCAATTACGCCGATAGCAACAGCTGCCGCGCGAATCATCTTTCCCGAAATTCGTACCATTGTATTTCCCCGTGTTTCTTGGATTATCCGCCGCTCGCAAAAACGTGGTTTTGCTCGCTTGGACGTGCTGGGTGGCTTTGCCACACGGCGCACTTGCGGAAATCCGCTATATATATAAAAACCACAGAGGATATACTAATTGCGCACTTTTCAGAAAAATTTACAATTTTTAATAAAACTGGGCGATACTGGATTTGAACCAGCGACCCCTTGCGTGTCGAGCAAGTGCGCTACCCCTGCGCTAATCGCCCAGATAAACTATCAATTTTAATAAGGCGGCACCCGGATTCGAACCGGGGGTAAAAGCTTTGCAGGCTTCTGCCTTACCACTTGGCCATGCCGCCGTTCTTTTTCAGTATAAGCCCTTCGGACTTACAATTCTCTCACTCATTCATTGTAACACAAAAACATTTTACTATTGACAAACTTTAAAATTTATTGTATTCTTACATCTTCACTAAAAAATAGGAGAGAATTATGAAAAAAGCGTTTACGTTAGCCGAAGTGCTAATAACTTTAGGAATTATCGGGGTCGTTGCAGCGTTGACTATACCCCCGTTAATAAACACTTACGAAGAAGCTGCACTCAAAAGCCAGTTCAAAAAAGCATATTCTTTAATGCAGAATTCTTTGAATAAAGCCAAAGCTGATATGGATGGTTTCGACCCGGCTTGCGGATATTGGGAAGCTAATCCGTACGGTTCAGCAACATGTGTATCCTGGGATGCGAACGGTAATTGTACAAGACACCAATTAGCAAACGGCGACCCTTTGCCGTCTAATTACAACGGAAATTTTTCAGATTGTGCTCAAATAGCTGCTCAGATGATTAAAAACTTTAAAGTTACAAAATATTGTCCTAATAATGCCTACACCGGAGGATGTATTCCGGCGTACAAAGGGAATGATACTGTAAAAAAAGAGCAGAATGATTCTTTGTCGGATTATGATGTGAATAAAGCAACCTCAGGATGCGGCGGGTACAGAGAAAGTGTAATCCGTAATAGTTCTCAGGCTTACGTACTTGCAGACAAAACAATTATTTTGGCATATAGCACCACGTTTACTCCGCAGATTTTTGCTATTGATATTAACGGTAAAAAGCCGCCTAATAAATGGGGATATGACTTATTTTCGTTTTCTACAACCGGCCAGCCTAAAAAAATGTACTTAAAAGCCGGAGGGTGTGATTTTACTGAAAAGGGCGGACTAACTGCTTCCGCAATGCTGGATAAAGTTAACAAATAATAATCATGTAACGAATTGTTACGACTTTGCAAGAATTGTAATTCTTCGTTTTTATGTTTTTATTTTTATGAGGGTATTTTTTATGGAGGTATTTGAAATGAAAAAAGCGTTTACGTTAGCCGAAGTGCTAATAACTTTAGGAATTATCGGAGTCGTTGCGGCGTTAACCATACCCGCACTTGTCGCAAAACATAATAAGAAAATCGCAGAAATAAGACTGCAAAAGTTCTATTCTGCATTTAATCAAGCTATTAACCTGGCAAATCCTGAATATGGGCCGATGGCCGAATGGAATTTCCCGCCTGCTGCCTACAATGCACAACAAATGTCTGACTGGTACGACATGTACATCAGACCTTATATGAAAACACTTGAAACGGCACAAAAGGCCAACGGTTTTCTGACGGTGTATTTTAGTAACGGCTCCTATATGGATATTTTTAATCATAATGCAGGACAAAAAATATTACATGCTAATTTCTACACACACAAGGCAAAAAGCAATATACCAGGAAAAAACGTATTTATGTTTTTAATTCATGCAAACGAAGTTCAAACCATAGAGCCTTATAAGCCCGGCTTATCCGTAACCATCGCTGACAGACAAACTCTGCTTAATCACGCATCTTTCGGATGCGACCCAAGTATAAATAAAGACAACAGGTATTGCGCAGCACTTATACAGTACGAAGGCTGGAAAATTCCGGATGATTACCCGTTTAAGTTCTAGTTTAAGCTTTGCTTTCGTATGCGCCTATGCCATTTCACAGGCAATTTTGTATAAAAGTATTTGCTTGTCGTAGCTCAGAGAGTCAAAAATCTTATTGAGTTCCGATTTTATGTCTATATTATTCACCGACGTATGCTTAAAAAACTCTGATATATCAACATTAAAAGCCATTGCAATTTTATTCAGCGTACCAATAGTCGGGAAATTCCTTCCGACTTCAAGTTTACTTATATAGCCTACGTCCAGATTCACCATTTCGGCCAGTTGTTCCTGAGTTATGCTGCGCTTTTTTCTAAACTCTTTTATGCGCAAGCCTATTGATTCTTTTATATTCATGCCATACCTCTATTTTATTGTATATCTTGTTTTCGACAAATTTAAGGCACACATTGTG
>JAIRZW010000035.1 GCA_031267015.1 Heliobacteriaceae bacterium
GGCTTTGGCGCGGACAGCTATAAACTGGGCCTTCGTGCGCTGGTTAGCCTGTTATAACCTGCACATCGTCGAGATTGGTCGTCTGCTTGGCATGCCAAAGGTCATATTGAGTTTGCAAATCCATCCAAAGGCCGGGGCGTGAATTGAAAGCCTTAGCGATTTTTAATGCCATAACAGGTGTTAATGCGCTTTTCTCATTTATTAAATCATATAAGGCTTGGCGTGAAACTCCCAATTTTAAGGCGGTTTCCGCGATGGACATATTTAATTCATCTAAGTAGCCCATTTTCAAAATTTTGCCCGGGTGTGCGGGATTGTACATTTCCATAAACGGTACTCCTTTCGTTAATGATAGTCCTGATAATCAACAACATAAACATTTTCATCTTCAAATTTAAAAGTTATACGCCAATTACCATTTACTTTTATTGACCATAAACCTTTCAAATCACCCTTTAGAGGATGTAGATTGAACATATTAATATTCAAGTCTTCAATATATTTAGCTCTGTTTAGAATTGCTAAAATAATTTCAAGTTTGTCTCTGTGCTGTGCCTGAATACCTTTTAAAGAACCTGTTTTAAAAAATGCTTCAAGTCCTTTATGTTTGAAAGATTTAATCATAATTAAATTATAACACAGATTTTGTCAAGTGTCAAGTTACGCTGGACAAAGCATAAAAATTAAGTTTTGTAACGTTTTGTTCAAGTTTAGCAATTTTTGCGGCTGTGCGGTTTTAATAAATGTATGAGTTGAGAGTAACTCAGAGGTATTTATTAAAAGCAAAGGAGATTTATTATGACCGGACCAGAATTTGTTACAATTGGAGGAGTCAAATATGACGCTTCGCAGATAAAGCAACAGGTATCTCGCAAGGAGGCTGAGAAAATTGGCGGGATATTTAAAGAGTATACAGCTTATGAAGTGGTCTTAAAAAATGGTGTTATTGTAAGTACAGATAGCAGAAGTGAGAAAGAAATGCTTGCAAGAAAGGCAGAGGTTATTTTTGCTGATGATATAGGACATGCAACTAACTTTAAAGGTCTATCAAAGGCTGAGATTTTAGATTATAATAATAGTAACAACATACATCGTTTAATGGGATGTGAATTTACACATATGAAGACATCGGATTATGGAAATGCTATGGATGATGTAATAGTGGGAGCCAGAAGATTGCCGGACGGTACGATTCAAGAATCTAATAATAATAAATTTACTATGGGTCCGAACGACAAGTATAATTTGAGTAATGACAAAACAGGTATGATAAATTATAAAGATGAAGGAAAAACAGAATTAGATGAATCCGGAAATGTTACTTATAGTGACAAAGCCAATAAAGATAAAAAAATCGCAGACGATATAGCCAAAAAGGCCGTGGAAGCTGAAAAACAAAAAGCTAAAGACGCCGCAAGAAAAAAATTCAGGTTTAATAATCCTCTTACTTGGTAATAGCTGTACAGGCCGGATTTTAATCCGGCCTTTTGCTTACTGCAAAAACTCTTTCGTGAATTCGCCTGTAAGAGCCGCCGCATCTTCGTAGGAGTGGTTTTCCAGTGCGAGGCTGCCAAAAGCAAGCGCTTGGTTAACGCCGTCAGGATTTTTCTGAAGTAAGGCAAGGTCAGACTTTAAGTTGTCGTGCGCTACAATGTCTTGAAAAGTTTTGTCATTTTCAAGCCCGAGCTCTTTTAAAACTTCGGTGCCTGTAAATGCGGCGCTGCCTTCTGCTGCCGGCTCTGCAGCGTCAACTTTTTTGACCGTTGCTTGCGGAATGTTCGCAGAATTCCCTGCCAGATTATTGTTTACTTCTCTCATAGTCACATCCTTTCGGGGTTGGCTGTACTATCGTGTCTTTTTATATAAAACCTAAAGTGGAATTTTTTTGCTACTTTGTGAAGAAAATTTTACAAAAGTCGCTGATTTTTATGATATTATTATATACTATAAAGGAAAGTAATGCAATATGAACTTGGCTAGTTTATTCAGCAGTATTAATTCTAAAGAGGTCTTGCAAAATTTGCCTGACGCGGTTTTCGTAATGGAGCCGGACGGGCGGATACTTTGGGTTAACGAAAAAGCCGCAGCGATTTTTGAAACCGGTCGCAGCACTTTGAAAGGCAGCTATTTTGACGAAATCGTGCCTGACGGTCGTGAATTGGCAGCTCAGGCAGCAGCGCAGAAAAAATCGGTTGTAACCGGCGCTTTTCGCTATGACGGCAGGGAAATTTACATAGAAATCAGCGCAAGGCAGTACATAGAGCAGTATTTCATAACCCTTCGCGACGTAACGCCTTTGACGGGAATGCTTGCACAGGTTGAGCACACGGAAAAAATGAACAAAGAAAAAAACACCATGCTGGTAAAACTTTCCAATGAGCTCAAGTCGCCTTTACAGTCGATTACGGGGTTTTCTCAGGTTCTGCTGGAAGGCACGGGCGGCGCATTAACCGAAAAGCAGGAAAAATACCTCAGAATCATAAATAAGAACTCGTCCGAACTTCTTTATTTTATGGAAAAACTGCTTGCATTTTCCGAGGCGGAATCCAGCCTTCTGGAGCCGGAATATGGCAGTTTTGATATCGCGAAAACCATTCAGCAGGTCATGAAAGACAATGATAGTATGATGTTTGCGAAAAAGCTTCTGTTTGATTTTGACTCTGAGGGGTTAAAAAATAAAACAGTTTGCTCTGACGAAAGCCTTATTAAAATCATTGTCCAAAACATTCTTGAAACGTCCATAAAGGCGACTGACACTGGTGTAATTACCGTGAAGCTTGCCAATCCTGATTCACAGGTTATTGAACGCAGCGGAATTTATATGCCGCCTTCTTTTGACAGCAGCAAGTATGTATTAATTTCAATTAATGACACGGGCGTGGGTTATGCTGAACATGAACTTGAGGGCTTGTTTGAGCCGTATGTGCAGTTAGAAAAGTCTAATAAAAAAGGGCTTTTGCGCTCGATTAAACTGGGCACTGTCTACACATTGGTCAGAAAGCTTCACGGGACCGTGTGGGTGGAATCAGGTATTATGAAAGGGGCAACGTTTAATGTGTTGCTGCTGATAGAGGGCAATTCTCCTCTCCCCAACGTGGGAGCGGAGGTCAATCCGGCGGGCAGGGGTGAGGGGGCTCAATGAGTGAAGTTATTCTGAAAAACATAAGCAAGGCTTACGATAAAAAAAAAGTTATCGATAATCTTGATTTAACGATTAATGACAAGGAATTTGTGGTTCTTGTGGGTGCGTCGGGCTGCGGAAAATCAACTGTACTGCGGATGATTGCGGGGCTTGAGGATATTACCGAGGGCGAAATTTTTATCGGCGGCAAGAGGGTTAATGATGTCCAGCCAAAAGACCGCGATATAGCGTTTGTTTTCCAGAGTTATGCGCTCTATCCGCACATGACAGTGCGCGAAAACATCGCATTCGGGCTGAAAATGCGCAAAGTTGATAAAGAAACCATTGAAAAAAAAGTTGCCGAAGCCGCGCAAATCCTTGATTTGCAGGAATATCTGGACAGAAAGCCAAAACAGCTTTCCGGCGGGCAGCGTCAGCGTGTTGCGCTTGGACGCGCGATTGTAAGAAGCCCGAAAGTTTTTCTAATGGACGAACCGCTGTCGAATTTGGACGCAAAATTACGGGTTCAAATGCGCGCGCAGATTAAGAAATTGCATGAGAAATTGCAGACAACGTTTATTTACGTAACGCACGACCAGACAGAAGCCTTGACAATGGGCGACAGGATAGTAGTTTTGAACAAGGGCGTAAT
>JAIRZW010000043.1 GCA_031267015.1 Heliobacteriaceae bacterium
CCCAACGATTTTCTGAACAATATGCATTACTACTTCCTGTAGTGTCATATGAAAGGTCAGGCGATCCGTCACAAGTGTTTATCGAACTGTATGATTCATTCGATGATGATACACATAAAGTACCTACCTTTATTCCACTACAAGTGTTGAATATATTAGCATTTAATGTATATACGTCTTTTCCAATTTTGTTTGGCTTTGCTTTTCCGTTTATATCATATACAAGACTTAAACACGAAGTTGTTTGAGAGCCCGGTGCTGTTATATCGTCTATTGAACAAGAAGGGTTATAACTTAAGATTGCAGTATAACCGTTTATCAATCCTATTCCTAATGCTTTTGTTCCCCAGTTTCCTTCGTTTAAGTTACTTGAATTCTTTAAGTCTTTTGTTTCAACTGTTTCACTGCCGTCACTGTTTGTTACTGTCGCTGCAAAACATCCCGACGGGTCCGGGCATACTTGTAATACTTTTAAATACTTTTTTAATTCATTTACAAACGCTTCTGTAGTAGAATAACCCGTTAACATTTCATTAACGTTCATCTGTCTTGTTGCTTCTTCCAGCCGATTATTAAATACATCTTTGGCGGTTGAGTAAGATTTCTCCCTCCAATCCTGTATAAGTGCCGGCATAACCAATGCCGCTACTACACCGATAATGCCAAGTGTAATTAACACTTCCGCCAACGTAAATCCTGCTCTGTCATTGCGAGCGACCTTTGGTCGCCCCGGGTCAAAGCCCGGGGCAGGCTGCAAGGCAATCCAGTCAAAAAACCGTCGACCTTCTGGATTGCTTCGCCCTGCGGGCTCGCAATGACATGAATTTAACTTTCTCATACTTATCTCCTATCTGTTACGAAATGTAACCACTCATGATTACACTACAAATTTAGGAGTTTGTCAAGTACATTTTCTAAAGTTCTACAATGTCATACACTCAGCGAATAATATATTACGTACTTTTACAAATTTCAAGTGGTCTCCGAGTCAAACAAATCCTTAATCGGCACTTCTAAGGCTTCGGCTATGTCAATAACTGTGCTAAGTGACGGTCTTGAAAAACCGATTTCAATTTTGCCGACGAAGTTTAGACTTTTGCTGATTTTTTCTGCTAATTCCTGTTGTGTCCAGTCATGCGCCAGCCTTTTGCGTCTTATGTTTTTGCCCAATATTTTATAAATTTCGTTCTTCATACGTACAGTCTATACGTAAACTTTTGTTAATTATACGTATGCACAAAACATATTTTATGTATAATTGATACGTAAAAAGAGTTAAAACAATGGAAAACGATTACAACGTAGACTTAGTCTACCTCTGGGTAGACGGCAGCGACATGGCGTGGCAAGCCAAAAAGAATATCGAACAGGCGCAGCACACTCAACTGGCGCCTGACGCGGCCGCAAAAGGAAGGTTTTGCGACAACAACGAGCTTAAATACTCTTTGCGTTCGGTTGAAAAGTTCGCACCATGGATTAATAAAATATTTATTGTTACGGATAACCAAATCCCGGCTTGGCTCAATATAAACCACCCGAGAATTAAAATTGTTGACCACACCGAAATCATGCCGGCGTGCGCCCTGCCCTGCTTCAATAGTACTGCTTTGGAAACGCGGATTCCATATATTGAAGGCTTGTCCGAACGCTTTCTATACGCAAATGACGACATGTTCTTTGCAAACAAAACAGAAAAATCATTTTTCTTTGACAAGTCCGGCATGCCGATAATCCGCTTTCAAAAGAAAATTCTTAAAGAAACTTACAATCTTTACACCTGTATGGTGAAGAATGCACAGGACAAGATTCTTGAGGAATATGGGCTTAAGATGAGAAACTTCCTGCATCACAATGTTGACGCTTACCTGAAATCAGATTACATGGAATGCCTTAACAAATTTAAGACAGATTTTGAACGGACAATGATGTCAAAATTTAGAGATAAAGATAATATTGAGCGCTCTGTAATAAGCTATTACGCGCTTGCCTTAAAGCATGCGTGCGCCAAAGTTGTTCACAGAAATATTTTTAGCTATTCGGATTCAACATACATTTTCCCGCAAAAAATAGCTTCCTGCGGAAAAAAATTGAAGAAAATAAAACCGAAACTGTTCTGCATAAACGATGACGAAACAACAACCGACGAGCAAAGACAGCAGATTAAAGAGTTTCTTGAAAGTTATTTCAGCGCAAGGTCACAGTTTGAGGTTTAAATAGGTTTCTGCATTAAGATACCAGGTGCGTGCATTGGTTATTTTTACCGTAATAAATTGCCCTGTTAAGTCTTTGTCTGACCGGATGTGAACGATTTTGTTGTTGCGCGTGCGGCCTGTGTTAATGTTTTTGCCCTTGTGGATGTAAAATTTTTCAATCAGGACTTCCATTTCGCGCCCGACATATTTTTTATTGGACGCAAGACAGCATTTCTTCACCTGCTCGTTAAGCCGCGCAAGCCGCCCGGTCTTGACGTCTTCCGGGATAAAAAGGTCTGTCCACTTTGCCGCAACTGTTTTTTCGCGCGGAGAATACGCCGCGGTATTAGAGTAATCAAGCTCAAGTTCTTCCATTGCCGAGAGTGTTTCAAGAAATTGTTCTTCGGTTTCGCCCGGAAATCCCGCAATAAAATCACTCGTAATGGTTACATCCGGCACAAGTTTACGGATTTTGGCGCAAATTTGCGCGTATTGTTCGCGCGTATAGCGGCGGTTCATTTTCCTCAGAACCTCTGTGCTTCCTGACTGCATGGGGATGTGAAAATACTCGCAAACCTTGTCCAGTTCCGCCGCGGTTCGGATTAACTCATCCGTAATATCAGTGGGATACGAGGTTACAAAGCGGATTCGGAACTTGGGCTCAAGCGCGTTCAGGCTGCGCAAAAGCCCTGAAAGCCCGTAACTGTAACTGTCCACGTTCTGCCCTAAAAGCGTAATCTCTTTAAATCCCTGTTTTAAGGCTTCCTGCGCCTCTTTAATAATTATTTCCGGCGCCCGTGAGCGCTCGCGCCCGCGCGTGTACGGCACAATGCAGTATGTGCAGAAGTTGTTGCAGCCTTCCATGATTGGAATCCAGGCGTTAACACTTTTAGTCCGGTTGATTGCGGGTTCCCCCTCACCCCGACCCTCTCCCACACAGGGGAGAGGGGGCGTTATATCCTCGCTGCATTCGCAGACTTTTTCACCGCTTTCAACGCGCTTGATTATCTCGGGAAGCTTGTAAATATCATGCGTTCCGAGTATAAAATCCACATAGGGCGCACGTTTAAACAGGTCTTTGCTTTTTTGCTGTGCAACACAGCCGCAAAACCCTATTTTTAATCCGGGCTGTTCTTTTTTCTTTTTGCCCCAGGTTCCAATCATACTGAAAGCCTTGTCTTCACTGAGCTGCCGGATGGAACATGTGTTAATCATTAACAAATCCGCTTCTTTCCAATCGGCTGTTTCATTGTAGCCAAAGTGAGAAAGAATGCCGAGCATTCTTTCTGTATCGGACTTGTTCATCTGGCAGCCCATCGTTTCAATGAAGACTTTTTTCATGCTTATCCGAAGTATCTGCGCAGTAAGCCGTCAAAAGCTCTGCCGTGTCGTGCTTCGTCTTTTGCCATTTCGTGAACCGTGTCGTGAATGGCGTCGTAGCCCTTTTCCTTGGCC